>CAKZMA010000979.1 GCA_937127375.1 uncultured Coleofasciculus sp.
GGGAGGGAACAAGATTGGCGCTTGCTGGGAATCAGGCTGCGATCGCACGATGGAATTGACTGGAAGGGAAAAGGCGATCGCACCGTTTTTCGCCGACAGGTAGGGGCGCACAGACGTGCGCCCGATAAAATTGACGGGGATGGAAATAAGGCAGCGATCGCATGATTCAATTGACTGGCAGGCAATAGGCGATTGCGTCTTGATGGTTTGAGTTAGATCACGATTTTTTAGCCATTACATTTAGACTAATTAATGTGTCTAGTATCCGCAAACTACTACAGTCATTAAACAAGTTAAATTCTGAAACTTTTTCATACTCCTCAAAACCGACTTCTTCCAGATAAAGTGCTAAAATTTCAAAATCAAAACCCACTTTATGAACATCATAACTATTGGTTTGACCGCCAAATATAATCCTCATTAAATGATGGCGTTCAATCGCAACTAAATTTGGATTCAGATAAAGCCAGCATAAGGTTTTTAAGTCAGGCACACTAATTAAGAGTTGACCTCCAGGTTTAAGGACTCGATGCCATTCCTTGAGAGTGGTGATTAGTTCATTATTGAGACTATAATAAAAGTGTTCTAATACATGGCTTGCGTAAATAGCTTGAACTGAGCTATTTTCAAATTCACTCAAGTCAGATGCATTAGCGATATAATCAACCTCCGGACGAGGTTCAATATCCAATATTTTCCATTCTGGATGAGGTTGCCGACCTCCGATATGAAGCTTAATTGATTCTGTCATTGCTATTATTTATTGACTCATAAATACCGATACTGGATCTGATGATTCTACTGACTGCCACACTCTACTGTAATTCGTTTCTTTAAAATTAATCTTTTCGTCCTCCCTAGATCCAACTGAAATAATAGCACAAGGTTTAAATGTGTCAAAGGAATGCGAGCTGTATTTAACCTGTGAGGGGTTATTTACATTAACGTGTTCAATACGAATCTCTTGATTTTCATCTTTTTTCAAAAGTACCCAAAACGGATATTCCCAAGCTTCTGGGCGTAAAAATAATCCAATGTTTATACATCTTTCCTGTTCTATGAATTTAACTGCATTTATGTAATCATTCTTTAGGTTACTTCTAAGAGTAAAATATTGTTCTATTCTGGGTGTATTAAATATGTTATGGTGAGAGACTATAGTTCTAGGTTCACCCCATAAAACCCACGCTAAGGATGAGTATAGCATAACTAACATTAGGTACTTTTTTATTTTTCCATTAACTATATATGCTCTTGAGTAACATAGACTAATGAAGGGTGTCAAAAGTATGAAAAATGGCAGGTGTAGGCGACTATGCCAAGGTTGCCATTTTAGCAGAAAACAAAATAATAAAAATGAGCATATCACTGTTATTAAATAGCTAACTATATATTTGTCTTTTCTTAAACGAGAATCGATTATACATAAAAAAATAGCAATTAAAGATAACCAAAAATGAATTGGATTTCCAGATGTGTCTTCAAAGGTTGATAATTGTTTCGGGTTATACAAGTCTGTATGCTCAGGTATTCCTTCTGTATATAGAGTGGTTTGAGGGTCGTTAATATTAACGCCTAGTATTGTGTGTATTTTATAAATTGCCCTCTCTAGTATACCGTTATTAAAAATATCTAACGGTAGACTTAGATGTAAACTTATATTTCTAACTAAATTAGAAATAAATGTTTTGATACTATATATATCATTACTCCATTTATAGGGAAAAGTAGAAATAGGTGAACCAAATAACTCAAAATTACGGGTATAATGACCGAAGTTTATTAAAATAACGACAGCCGCTATCAGTAAAAAGTAATTAATTGTATTAAGTTTTTTCCGGTTTAATTCTATTAAAAATAACCATATCATAAAAGGTAAAGCATAGATATATGCTGTTCCTTTGGTTAAAATAGCAAGACCAAGACTAATGCCGATGAATAAGGCATACTTCTCGTTAATTCCCTCTTGCACTGTTAAGACAACATAGTACACCAGACAAGTTAACCAGAAAGCAACTGCATAGGTGCTATTTGTATTCGATGCATGGAGGATTCCTACAGGAATAGTTACACAAAGAACAACTGAGAAAATTTGAACTCTGAAATCACCTCCTAGTTGCTTGGTAATCAGTGACACACCAATGCAACTACCAACCAGACTGAACCACTGGACAAGGTTAGCGAAGCGATCGCTACCACTCAAAATCTGAAAATGCATGATTACGTATTCACCCCAAGGGGGGCTGTAAATCTGTGGTGTGTAACTTGTTGGATAATGGGCTACACTCTGATTCTGTATCCAATGAACTACGCGAGGCATGTGATAGGTCATTGAGTCCCAGTTATTGGGAGGTGCGGTGATGGCAATTAAACCTATAGTAAGAGCGATAAAAATAACAAAAATTAGACTAAGATTATAGAAAGGTTGTAACGTGAATTTTATATTTGATAATGCTAATATATTTTTATGATTTTTGATCAACTTATAAAACAACAGAAATAATGCAGAGTCAATCAATAACCAAGAAGATGATACTCCTAGGAAATTGACAAAATTGAATAAACTTAAAAATTCGCTAATTCCGGCAACTAAAACTCCCCATATTAGGGCTGAATTTATTACGGAAAGCTGCCAGAATTTACTTTTTATTTGTAAAATTAAAAATATAAAAATGCCTGAAATCAGGGGCAGAGTAATGAACATGACATTAACTAATAATTGGCTTCAGTATACTGCTGCCACATTTGTTCGTAAGCCTTTTCCATCTCGCGGGTAAATTGCTTGCCATTCCAGAGAGGAGATGTATGCTTTGATTGCCGGAGTTTCCAGGATATTTGTTGTCTCAATTCCGGATCAGTACCTAAGCGTATACCCCACTCGATATACTCTTCATCTGTCCAAGCAATTCCTTCAGTGACTCCTGCATTTATCATCATAGTGTAGCTATTACGAGCAGCAAATTGTTCTCCCACTCGTGTTACTAATGGAATGCACATCCAGAGCGTTTCTAGGGTTGTTGTGGCTCCGTTGTAGGGATAAGTGTCTAATACCACATCAGCAATACCCAAATTAGCTCGATGAATATGCTCTGACGCCACATTGGGTAGAAATTTCAATCGATTAGCTTCTACTCCCTCCTCTTCTGCCATCTGGGTAAAAAAGCGTGCAACTGATTCTTTATCAGCTTGCCCTTTAATCAGGAAGTAACTATTTGGTACCTCCTTGAGAATTTTCATTTGTAGTCGCCCTATATGGGGATTCAGCTTATATCCTCGCTGAGAACAAAAATACACCACAGCATTACTAGGAATGTCTAAATAATCGCGGCGCAGGGTAGGCACAGCGACCTCAAAACCATCAACAGCTATATAGGTTTGGGGCAATCTCCAGATTTTTTCCTGGTAGTAGTCTTGGCTTGACTCCGGTAACACATAAGGGTCAGCTATAAAATAATCTATTGTTGGGATTCCCGATGCATCCCAGCCTAGCCAAGTGACTTGAATCGGAGCAGGTTTGAGAGACATAATTTCACAGTTAATATCCAATGTGATACTATCAAGATCTACTAATATATCAATCTCATCAGTATAAATTTTCTCAGCAATTTCTCTGCTATTAATCCCACCTAAGTAAACTTGATCACTTTGATTAAGATACCATTCTTGTATGAAATCGTTTAGCTTACTAAAGTTAATAAAATAGGAATAAATTTGAAAGCGGTCACGATTATGATATTCAAAGACCCACCGTGCAAGCCAACCGACAGAATGTCTTCTCAGACAATGAGATAGGTATCCAATCTTCAGCGGTTTATTTTTACTTTTTGCATCTCGTCGCTGTTTATATCGCTTGACTTGCTCTTGTGCATAACGTTGGACGTTAACATGGCAAAGCTGAGCGAGTTGATTCTGAATATACCTATTGTGTTTTTGGTTATCTCGTAAGTAAGGGATAAAATAGCTGGCATCAAATAAACGCTGAACTGTAGCTTGGTTCGGTAAAATAGGTTGTTCTTTTATGAGTGAGTAAATTAATAACTCTTGCTCCTGAAATACTTCACAGGCTTCGTGCCAATATCCGCCAGCGCTCATTAAGCCGCGCAGTAATACATAAATTCCGTAAATTTTATCTGTTAATGTTTGGGATTTAGTTTTACATAACTTTGCTGTTTCTATTCCCTTCCAATAATCCTTAGCATTTTGATAAAAACAAGCTAAATGACGCAGAACTTCCAAATTCCCTGAATCTAAACGTAGATACAACTCCAAAAAGCGGGCAGCTAAACCAGGGCATTTCTGGGAGTAGGCAAGCTTAATTGATGCTGGTAATAGGATAATTAGAAAGTTTATAGGTTCTTGAATATAGGGTAAAGATGCTTCTACTAAGTCTAGAGCTGATGGGTATTCAAAAGCCTGATTCAGAATTTTTTGTAATACTCTGAGGAGTAAATCTAGTTCATGATTAACCAAAGGCTGGGATTTAAGGAGTTCAATGATACCAAAAGAAATCAACTCTTCATCTGTCAAAATTTTTAAATTGATACCCAGCTCAACGAGGTGCAATAAATTGTTAAGATTAGTTGGGCTAATTTCCCGTATATGCTGCCGGATTGCCCAAGCCATCGAATAATTTACCCGTTCCTCTTGTCGCCGTGCCTCTGTTTCTAGAACTTTTATGAGTTCTGCTGTCCAGAATTCGATTTGAGCCGATTCTTCTACCTCTGCTATCGCCAGCAGCCAGGTTGTTTGTGCTTCTACTTCTTGCCCTTGGAGCAGCAGGAGCAACCCTAAATGCCAGTAGTGGGACTTAACTGTCGGTTCTCTAGCAATTGCCTGCTCATACAGACTAGCTGCCTGACTATAATACCCTTGCAATAGATATTGACGAGCTTGCTGCTGCCAACTATTTAGCATACTCAAAGCCTATTCAGCAGTTATAGAAAATTAGTTGTTATCGGTAACTTCACAACCTAACTTGGACGTCATTCCATACAGTAAGTGGGTAGAAAAGTCTACCCACTCCGTCAAATAAATATTAGGAGCCTAGCTCTTCATAACCTGTGGCTGGACATGAGGGTCCATCAGTTCCAAAAGTAGCTGATTGTTTTCCATCGACACCACCCGTAACGCCCGTAGCCTTCAGAGCTTCGCATAACACAGCTAAACTAGTTGTTTCACTAGTCTCTTTAACTTCCCCAATACTGACGGCTCCTATGTAGGCTTTGAGTGCATCTTGTTGGGGTTGGGCTTGGTTTGTCACCTCGCCAGCAGTAGCTCCACCACGTTCAGTAGCACCACCGTCAATGGCGTATATATAGTTAGTCGTTTCTGTTTTAATCCCAAGACCTAATTCGCCAAAGGCTTTCTGAGCGGCAAAGTAACCGTTCTCCAGATTAAAGGTTTGTTGCGCCCTATTTATGGAACCAATATACTGTTTAGCCTCAGACTGCTTTGCTTTATTTGCTTGGTTGAGGAAGGAGGGTAAAGCAATAGCGGATAAGATACCGATAATAATGATTACGACGAGTAGTTCAATCAGGGTGAACCCTTCGTCCTGCTTTTTCTGGCTCAGATGCTGTATAAACTTGGCTTTGAGTTCGGTTTTCATGAACAGTTTCTCCTTAAGCTGGGGGATGCTTGACTTTTGTCTCCTGAATGTAACTTACCCAGTTCCGACTGCTTTCCTATCACCTGACGCCAAAAAATTTTTTTCTTCTGGGTTACCAGTCACTCAGGATGCACGCTCTACCAGCACATATCCATTTTCCTCCAGTCCAGTCAGTGCCTGTTTGACAGTCTCCAACGCCTCCTCTTGGCTGGTAGACTCCAGCGTAACCGGATGCACTGGGCGCAATTGCTGCCATCGCGCCACCACAGATGGCATCGACTGAGACGACTCCAACAGAGGTAATAGGCAAGCAGCAATAGTACTATCGACCAATCTTGACTCTCCCGTCACAGGCAGATGCTTACTAATTTCAAATGGGTTGAGTTGCCTGATACACCTAATCATTTCCTCTTTCACGGCTGCGGTTCTAAGCTGAGGATGTAAATGTACCTGG
>CAKZMA010000980.1 GCA_937127375.1 uncultured Coleofasciculus sp.
AGCTGGGGAAGCATGTAGAGACGTAGCATGCTACGTCTGGGAAGCTGGGGGAGATAGTAGCTGTTGGCGTTATTTCTGCCTTCTTGCACTAGGATTTCCCCCGTACAGGCGTGTTCACTTAAAGGAAATCTAGTATAAACTAGAGGACAAAAGCTATAAAAGCTTAGCTTACTATAAAGCCAAGTTAATCTTTGGAAAAGAAAAGCTAATCAGTCGGAGCAGACGACGCTCACAGAAGACGCGATCGCGAATCGTCCAAGGGTCTGTTGTAATTAAAACAGTAAACGGAAAAAGTCAAGCAAAATTCATTTTTATTCAGAAATAACCATCTGATCAGTAGGCTAAGTTGCTTCTGTTCGTCCGTTTTGATGTGAAAATATTCAACCCTAGAACCTTGGTCTCTTGTTTCATTGATAATTCCGATAGTCTATCCATGGCGACAGTGATTGAGTTATGTCAAGCCATCTCTGGAGAAATTAGACTACAGCCATTGCTCTCAAGCTTAATCCAGATAGCCTTTGAGACGACAGATACTCAAAGCGTTACCCTGATTTTGCATCAGCCGGAGAATTTAGTCATAGCGGCTAGGGGGGTAAGGGGTATGAACCCCACCATTTTGCCCCTGACTCCCATTGAATCCAGCCCGGAGATTCCCCTGATGCTGGTTGAATATGTATGGCATCATCCAGACATTTTAATTGTCTCAGATGATACGACAGATGTTAAACGATGGTCAATGATCGCACTGAACCCTCAAAACCAGGTTCCATATAAGCCTAGCGTTGGGTCAAAACCATGCCCTCGAGGGTCGCGAAGGGTTAACACTCAAAACTCAACACCTCCCCAACTGAGTATATTATGTGCGCCATTAACAGTTGGCAATCAAAGAATTGGTATTCTTTACCTAGAAAATAATCAAACCAGAGGCATATTTACGCGCGATCGCGTGGCGATTGTCCAACTCCTGTGCACTCAAGCTGCATCAGCACTCAAGAATGCTCAAGCATACAACCAGCTAGAAAACCATTCGCGAATCCTGGAGAACACTGTAGAACAGCAAAAGCAGCAGTTACAACACAGTGAATTCCGCTATCGTGCGATTATTGAGGATCAAAGTGAACTCATTTGTCGTTACAGTGCCGATGGCATACTCACCTTTGTTAACGAAGTCTATTGTCGCTATTTTGGCAAAACACCAGAAGAACTAATTGGACATCGCTTTTTCCCCCTGATTCACCCGGATGATCAACCCCTGTTAGAAGGCTTTATTGCGGGGTTGAACCCAGACAACCCTGTAGGTATAGTCGAACACCGTGTCATTCTAGAGGGGGGTGAACTCCGTTGGCAACAATGGAGCGATCGCGCTATCTTTAACAATCAAGGTCGATTAGTGGAATTCCATGCGGTTGGACGGGATATCACTGATTGCAAATTAACTGAAGCCCGCCTGCGCCACAGTGAAGCCAGACTCCACGCCGTTGTTACCAGTACCTCCGACGGGATTATGATCGTCGATCGCCAAGGTCAAGTTCGCTTCACCAACCCAGCCGCCGCCAACCTCTTAAATCAGGACGTAGACAACTTACTCAACTATAACTTTGGACTGCCCATTGGTGTGAATCAAACCACAGAATTGGGAATTGTTCGCGCCGATGGACAACTCAGCTTTGCTGAAATGAGTGTGGTGGAAACCGAATGGGAAGGTGAATCGGTTTTTGAGATTTGCTTGCGCGATGTCACCGAACGTCAACGGGCGGAAGCCGCCTTACGAGAAAGTGAAGAACGCTTCCGGGCAATATTTGAACAAGCCGCCGTGGGCATTGCCCTGGGGACACCATCGGGACAGTTAATTCGGGTCAATCAACGATTTTGTAACCTGGTAGGATACGAGGAATCTGAATTATTACAGCTTAGTTTCCCCGACATTACTCACTCTGATGACCGAGCCGCAGAACTTAATGATTTAACTCAATTATTAGCAGGTCAACGTTCCACCTATTCTAGAGAAAAACGCTTTATCCGCAAAGATGGTCAATGGCAATGGGTCAATGTTGCTGTATCCCTGGTGCGAACTTGGATGGATACCCCTAATTATATTATTGGCGTCGTTGAGGATATCCAACAGCGCAAGCAAACGGAAGTCGCCCTGCAACAAGCTTTAGATGCAGCAGAAGCAGCGAATCGAGGCAAAAGCGAGTTCTTGGCAAATATGAGTCATGAACTGCGTACTCCCCTGAATGCCATTCTGGGTTTTACTCAACTCATGGCAAGGGATGCTTCTCTAAATCCAGATCAGCAGGATTATTTGAGCATTATTACTCGTTCGGGTGAACATTTGCTGGATTTGATCAATAATGTCCTGAATATGTCCAAAATTGAGGCAGGTCGGGTTTCGCTGTCAGAAAATAGCTTTGATCTCTACAGTTTGGTTGATTCCATTGCTGAAATGTTGCGCTTGAAAGCCTTATCGAAAGGGGTAAAACTTATCGTTGAGCGAACAGCAAATGTGCCGAACTATGGGGTGGCGGATGAGGGAAAATTGCGGCAGATCTTGATTAATTTAGTCGGTAATGCAGTTAAATTTACGTCACAAGGTAGGGTTATTTTGCGCGTGCAAGAGATATCCGATAGGATAAACGCACCAACGAACACAGATACTCAATCCAGGCTGTTTTTTGAAGTTGAAGATACAGGGGTTGGCATTCCTGCTGAGGAACTCGATACCCTGTTTCAAGCCTTTGTGCAAACCAAAACCAGTCAGCGATCGCAGTCAGGAACGGGTTTAGGTTTAGCTATTAGTCGTCGATTTGTCCAGTTGATGGGTGGGGAAATTACCATTAACAGTACTCCAGGTCAAGGTACAGTGGTAAAATTTGATATCCCCATTGGCATTGTTTCCCAAGATCAGATTCCTCGCCAACCCTTAAGTCAAAAGGTTATTGGCATCGCACCCGACCAACCCAACTATCGCATTTTAGTGGTTGAAGATCAATGGGCAAATCGCAAACCCCTGGTTAAGTTTCTGGAATCCTTGGGATTGGACGTGCGAGAAGCCGAGAATGGTCAAGTGGCTGTGGCTATTTGGGAACGTTGGCACCCTCATCTGATTTGGCTAGATATGCGAATGCCGGTGATGGATGGGTATGAAACCACCCAATTGATTAAATCTCATCCTCAGGGAAAGACAACCGTGATTATTGCCTTAACCGCTAGTGCTTTTGATGAAGAACGAACCGCTATTTTAGACGCAGGGTGTGATGATTTTGTCGCCAAGCCGTTCCGAACAGACGCGATTTTAGAGAAAATGGGACAACATTTAGGACTCCGTTATCGCTATGAAAATGCTGCCCCACCCTCATCCGATGCTGATACACCGATATTAACCTCTGAGGATTTAAAGGTGATGCCGACGAAATGGATTGCCCAGTTGCACCAAGCCGCAATCCAGCTCAATAGCAAGCAGATTATTCAGCTTATCGAACAGATTCCCCCAGAACAGACGTTATTCGCTAAGGCGTTAACCGATTTAGTTAATAATTTTCGTTGTGATGTCATTATGGATATAGCTCACAAGGCTATCTCCTGATAAAAACCTCCCTTTTCTCCGGTATTTTAGATACGGGATATACTTCAATAGAATATTACTTGGATACACTCTAATTTAATTCCAGCTCCCTCTGCTCCCCCTAGCCCTTGCCGTATTACACTATCCGCCATCCTTATGGCAGCCAGACTTGCTTATGAATAGTTATCAGCCAAAAACAGCAAAAGGAATTATTTTAATCGTTGATGATACACCCGATAGCTTACGTCTGTTGGAAGCCGCACTAACAAGATATGGGTATGAAGTTCGCAGTACAGTCAACGGTGCTATGGCATTAATGGCGGCAAAAGCGGTAGCCCCGGATCTGATTTTGTTGGACATTAAAATGCCCGACATGAATGGCTATGACGTTTGTTCAGCCTTGAAAGCTTCACCCGTCACTCGTGATATTCCGATAATTTTTATTAGCGCCTTAGATGAAGTCTTTGATAAAGTCAAAGCCTTTGCCTTGGGAGGGGCTGACTATATTACTAAACCTTTTCAATTTGAAGAGGTTTTGGCGCGTGTCGATCATCAACTTACGATTCGTCAACTTACCCAGGATTTAGAGCAACGAGTTGAAGAACGAACCGCCCAATTAAAACAAACCTTACAGGAGTTACAACAAGCCCAAGTTCAGCTTATACAGGTGGAAAAGATGGCAACACTGGGTCAACTGGTAGCCGCCGTAGCTCATGAAATTAACAATCCTGTAGGGTTTATTAATGGAAATCTCAGTTGTGCCAAAGATTATACTAACGATCTGATTTCCCTGCTGCATCTGTATCAAGACAAATTTCCCCATCCCGGAGCTGAAATCGAACAAGAAAGTCAGGATATTGAACTTGATTATTTGATTGAAGATCTGCCCAGTATTTTATCCTCAATGAAAAAAGGAGTTGATCGTCTCTTTCAGTTAAGTAGCTCTTTGCGAACTTTTTCTCGTTTGGATGCTCATACTAAGGTAGTATTTAATATTCATGATGGAATTGAGAGTACATTGTTGATTTTAAAGCATCGACTTAAGGCAAATGATAAACGTCCAGCTATTAATATAATAAAAAACTACGGGGATGTACCGCCTATTGACTGTTATCCTGGGCAACTAAATCAAGTTTTTATGAATATCATTGCTAATGCCATTGATGCATTAGATGAATTACAGACAAAGAAGTCCAAGGAATTGAATAAAGACTATCTGCCTCAAATTAAAATTGATACCGACATTCAGGACGATAAAGAAACTGTTATTATTCGGATTCGCGATAATGGAATAGGAATGCCAAGTCAGGTAAAAGACTGCATATTTGATAACTTTTTTACCACCAAGCCCGTGGGCAAAGGAACAGGTTTAGGCTTATCGATTGCGCGTCAGATTGCGGTTGAAAAGCATGGAGGTTCCCTAAATTTTAGTTCCGCACCAGAGCAAGGAACCGAGTTTGTGATTGAGTTGCCCATGTCATAAGTCT
>CAKZMA010000981.1 GCA_937127375.1 uncultured Coleofasciculus sp.
AAGGATTCGCTTCGCTCAATTTTATACGGGTCGGCATTCCCCACCCGTTAAGCTTGCGCTATAACGGGCGACCCCTGCCGACATTTAGGTTGGCAGTATAGCGAGATTAGTTTTCTGCCTTGTTTCGATTCCAGTGTTAGGTAGCTTCCCCTGCTTGCCATAGTTCCACCGGAGGAGTCTCTAGCCCTCACCAAAATACTGATTCCGCCATCCCGTAGTTAGCACACGCCTCACGCTAGATACGAGAAGACCCGGAGTTCACGCCTATCCCAAGCATCTCGTATTGCTGCTACCTTCCGGTTCTGACAAGGTTTGAGCGTTGGGATTGCATGAATCCGAGTCATTTACCAGTATAACAGCTTTGTACCCCATTGATCAGTTCACGGAGATATTTTTTCATTCGGCAATAATCCGCCATTCGTGAAGCTGGTACTTAACACAGTGATTTGCCACCAACGGATCTCGCTCAACGATCGCCTGTGCTTCTTGTTTGGAAATTGCCTCAAACAGGAGCATTCCGCCCCCTTTCTCAGCCCAGTAACCTGTTTTGGCATGGTGTCCTTTGGCAATCAAGTCTTGGACGTAGGCTTTATGAGCCGGAACATATTGGTCAAACGTAGGTTTATCGACGATGCCTTCTTCTATCTTGACGAACCAGGGCATTTGCTTTTTACTCAAAACCGCAGATAGTACATTATCTCAGATATGAGGTCTGGGGGAAGGGCAAGGCGTCGCTGCAAGTCTGCTAAATTACGATAGTTGCCCATCTCTTGCCGATTTTGGGCGATCGCTCTGGCTACAAACAAGTCAACTCCAGGAATTCGGCTCAGTTGTTCCACGGATGCTGTATTCGCCGGAATCGACACGGGTGTTGCTGGACTTTCGGCATCATAGTAACAAAAGCTGAGAATTGGTTGTAACGGCTGTAACCGCGCCACAGAGATACTTAACGCCGCCGCAATATCCTCCAAACAGCAAAACTGTACCCCACTACTTGCCAATTCAACCAGCGATCGCGCTTGATGGATGGATATCCCCGGTAATCTTAGCCAGTCATCCACCGTCGCTTGATTGACATCAATTCTCATCCCCAGCGCCACCGCCACTTCAATTTCTTGCGCCGATTGCAGCCGATAGTAAGGATCACTCTGAATCCGGGATTGGATTGAGCGCCAGGTTGGGTTTAATCGATCCGTCGATAACAGCCAGTCAAACAGTGCCATCTTCTTTTTTTCAGGCGATACGATCCAGTAGTTGGCGACGCTTTTGCTCAAACTCATATTCTGACATCAATCCCTCCTGACGCAGCTTGTCCAGTTGTCGCAGTGCATCCGCGATCGCACCCACTTGCGCCGGATCAACCTCTGGGATTTGACTTGGTATCGATGTCCCGGTTGATATCAAATTCCCATTAAAATTTTGGTCGAATTGCTCCGAATTTTGCAACAAATACCATACCCCTTCAATGGCACTCGCCACTCTGGGAATCGGTGTCCAGGACAGCAATAAATACAAAACTCCCCACCAAGGTTGCCCCAGATAAAACTTGTGCAGTCCAGAAACAGGTATCACTACCCCACTAAACGCCAGTAAGGAAGCGACTTTTCGACTTTTCGGCTTGCTCAACATAGTGGTTCTAACACCAGACGAAAGGACACCGTTATCAATCAAGAAAGAGGAACGCCATACTTTTATGATAGAGAGATACTGCTTAATACTACTGGCAGGAATCTCTAATTTCATTTCCTCTCCCCCCTGCACCCCTACTCCCTTGCATCCCCAATACGGATAACCGAAGTTTCCTCTAAGTGCAACACTGCACTAGAATATGACTGGAAACGGCAGTACAACCCACTCGGTTGATCGGGTAAGAGCTATGGGGTTTTTTGATTCAGATATAGTCCAACAAGAAGCTAAACAACTGTTTGAAGATTATCAGTCCCTTGTCCAATTGGGAGGCAGCTACGGTAAATTTGACCGAGAAGGGAAGAAAATTTTCATTGATCAGATGGAAGCGATGATGGAGCGCTATCGAATTTTTATGAAGCGCTTCGAGTTATCCGAGGATTTTATGGCTCAGATGACAGTTGAGCAGCTTAATACACAACTTGGTCAGTTTGGCATCACGCCTCAGCAAATGTTTGATCAAATGCAAATGACGTTAGAGCGGATGAAATCGGAACTGGAACAACAGTCTTAGAAGTGGACTCGCAGGGGTTTGGTTACCAAACCCTTATTATTTGCGCCGCCTATCCTAGACATCCACCCGATCAGGTGAAGCCAATTCGTGCTTGAATAAAGTAAGGGCAGCTTAATTGCTGCTCAAATCACGATATGGTGGAAAATGAAGATACCCACCCGTTCAACTTCATGAAAGGCAAACACGTTTTACTCACTGGCGGTACTGGCGGACTAGGAATAGGGGTGACTCCAGCCGTATTAGCCTCTACACCCAAAACGGTAACCATTCCTTATCGCAATCCTCAAGATGTAGAACGCCTAAAACAAATCCTATCCCCTGCGGATTTTGCCCGGATTAGCTTTGTCCCTACCGATCTCACTGATGAGGCGAATGTCAGCAAGATGATCGACGATATGGAAGGGGTGGATGTACTAATCCATTTAGTGGGTGGCTTTTCCATGGGAAAAACCCACGAATACAGTTATGAAGCCTGGAAAAACGATTTTGACCTGAACTTAAATACCACCTTTTTGGTGTGCAAGCACAGTTTGGCGAAAATGCTGCCCCAGAATTATGGGCGCATTATTACCGTGGGATCGCGGGGTGCTGTGCAACCGGGGGGACAGTTAGCCGCCTACTGTGCAGCAAAAGCTGGCGTTGTCGCCCTGACTCAAGCGATCGCGGATGAAACCAAAAGCACAAATATCACCGCCAATAGTGTACTCCCTAGTGTGATTGACACACCAACCAATCGTCAAGCGATGGGGGAAGAAAATGCCAATCAGTGGGTGAAACCCCAATCTATCGCCCAAGTGATTTGTTTTTTAGCCTCAGACGCGGCGCAGGATGTAAGCGGTGCGGCTGTTCCCGTTTATGGCAGCATTTAAGTATGGACGCGCCATGGCGCGTCTCTACATTGTTGTAGGGGCGGGTTTTACTTAACTAAATTTGCCCTTCTTTGGGGATCATATCTGGGCAATTAATCGCCGATCATTGGTCATTCGTCAGTGATAAGAAACACAGATAAGTAAGAATTTCAGAACTATTTTGTATCGCTCAAATCTAAATATATTATAGTCTCTATCAATTGGAGTTAAAAAACGAGGATGACTTCCCTGATCTCTAAAAAAATATGTATGCTGGGTGATTTTAGTGTCGGTAAAACTAGCTTAATTCGTCGCTTTGTAGAACGACAGTTTAGTGATAAGTATTTGTCCACTGTGGGGGTAAAGATTTCCCGAAAAACGGTTGAGGTGCAAGCCAAGACGCCAAAAAAGGCGCTCCAGGTACAAATGCTAATCTGGGATTTGGAGGGAAATACTAAATTTAAAACGGTGACGCCGATGTACCTACAAGGCGCAACCAGTGCGGTAATCGTAGCTGATGTCAGTCGCCAAGTCACAATCGATCATATTTCAGATCACTTACAGGCGTTTTTATCGGTAAATCCCAAAGGATTTGGTATCGTTGCGTTAAATAAAGCGGATCTTCTTTCGGAAAAACAACAGGAAGATTTGCTAGACAAGTGTCAATTGAATTATCCAAATAAAATCGCTGCTGTCTATCCCACATCAGCGAAAACTGGTAAAAATGTTGACGATATCTTTTTTACCCTAGCTCAGCGAATGGTTGAATGAAGAAGATTTCATCGACTGTAACAGTTACTCCTGAATATTTTACCTGAAAGGATACATTCGAGTTTGATCAACCAGGCATGATTGAAGTGAAGGGTAAGGGTAAGATGACTACCTATTTTCTTATTGCTGTAAAATAAATTATTATATTGGACAGCCAATAAACATACTTAGGCGAGGAGGTATTGAGTTTTTGCCTGTTCTGCGAAAATCTGCACTGATAGGGTAGAAACATAGCCAGCTACATTGGTGATTTAGAAAAGCCAGGTAAGAATAATGAATGAATAATACTCAATAGGATAAAATTATATAATTACTATATATAATTTCTATGCTACAGTCCTTGATCTAAGTAATTATTAACAATAAAATTAATTTAAATATCTTCACAAATCTAACTAATATAAATTTCCATGCATCCCCTTTTTAAAAAATTATTATTTTCTCGTCATATTGAATACTTAGCCGTCGATGAGTCATTCAATATTTTAGAACTATCCCATAAAATCGCTCAGTTCGCCGACCGTCCTCAGGATTTGACTATCGGTAAGGATGTGCGTCTGAGTTTCCCGGAACTTGTAGGGATTGAAGAGATTTTAAGCCATATCCTTCAGGGACAACAGTTAAACTTTGATTTAAAAGGAATTGGACGATTTTCTGGACGAGGTAATCTTCTCTATTTTGATATGTATATCATCAATGACAGTGACGATTATCAGGCGGGAAACCAACTCATTATGTTGTGCGAGGATGTGACCGAGCGGATGAATTTAGAACAGACATTAGTTCAACACTCAAATGAAACGACTTTATTGTTAGATGCTTGGGCAGCATCTAGTCAATATCTTGATAAAATAATCCAATATATAGGAGATGCTTTATTCATAACAAATGCGTTTTCTATTATAAAAATTGTGAATAAAGCAGCTAATTCATTGTTCGGTTATAGCAATTCTGAATTAATCGGCAAACCTTTATCTTTAATTATTGATGAGTCTCAGATTAAAGGTTTAGTTTTACACAAAAATGGCTCTTATTCAAATAGCGTCAACACAACCCAGGTAGTTTGTCATACTAAGACAGGAGACAAGATTCTAGTGGCATTTTCTTGTTCCAGAATTGAGAGCGAACTAGAGGAGGAACAGGATATTATTTATATTGGGCGTGATATCAATCAGTGAAGTAAATAGGTGGAGATCGTCTTATGTCTTATGTCTTATGTCTTATGTCTTATGT
>CAKZMA010000982.1 GCA_937127375.1 uncultured Coleofasciculus sp.
AGGTGGTGGCGGTTAAGAGAGTGGGGATCATCAGTACACCAAACCAGCCGATATACAGGCGGTTTTCGGTGGAAGTCACCCAGCTACAGAACCGTTCCCACAAAGACGCGCTTTCGCGACGTTGTACTGTGGTAGTCATAATTCGATTAGTGCTATTACTTCATGATTCGATTGAAGCAAGGCAAAATTTTTGCCTCATCTTTCATGGTATTCATATTCATTTGAATTTTCCACTGGTTTTATTAATTGATTGAATAGTTTACATAATTTATACTTATTAATCAGAAATCAAAGTAGATATAAGGTAAACCGCCTTCAGGCGCTAACAACCACACTGCATAAAGGCACAGCGGCACCAAGAGCAACTTCAGGGGCCAGTTGAGTTGTAACTTCAAACCCCGATGAATCCCATAAACACCCGCCATAAACAGGGCAACGATGACCAACAGCAGTGTCAACTCGAAGCGTTCTAAGCCAAAGGCTGTCAAATAAACATTTTCGGCAAACTGCACATCGGCGGGTTGACCCCAAAGGTTCTGGATGACAAAGCCAGCTTGTTTGAGATTAGGTAGCCGGAAGAAAATCCAAGACATGAACACCATCCATTGAGTAATTGCCCACGCCATTAGCACCCCGAATCCCGTTTGCCACCATCCTTTTAGCCAAGCGAAGCGCTCTGATAGCGTTTGGGTTAAGCGATGCACCACCAAAGCCAAACCATGCAATCCTCCCCACACGACAAATCCCCAAGCCGCACCATGCCAAATGCCAATAATCAGCATGACAACAAACAAGTTCAGACAGGTTCGCCCTAATCCTTTGCGTGATCCACCTAAGGGAAAATAGAGATAGTTGCGAATCCAATCCCCTAACGTAATATGCCAGCGCCGCCAGAAATCAGCAATGCTGGTACTAAAGTAAGGAAACTTAAAGTTTTCGGGCAGGTTAAATCCCATGAGGATAGCACTCCCCCGGGCAATATCAACATAGCCGCTAAAATCCAGATAGAGTTGTAATCCATACGCAAAAATAGCCAGCCACAAATCACCACTACCCGCCCGTTCTAAGTTGCCAAAACACAGATCAACAAAAATTCCGATCCGATCCGCCAAAAGTGCCTTTTTTACTGCACCACTGGCAATCAACCATAGTCCTTCACTCAGGCGATCAAAACTGGGAAATTGGATATCTTTAAACTCGCTAGCAAACTGATGGTAACGAGTAATCGGTCCTGAAATGAGTTTCGGGAAAAACAATTTGTAGGTCGCAAATTGTAAGCCTTGGCGCGTCGCGGGTGCGCCTCGATACACATCAATTAGATAGGCAATACATTCAAAAACAAAAAACGAAAGTCCCAATGGAGCAATTAAGCGATCGCTAATCCAGCTTGCCCCCTCTCGCGCCACGGGTAAATTCAAGGGGGCGGAGATATTTGTCAGGATAAATGGGACATACTTGAAGCTGACCAAACAGAGAATATTTAAGCCAATCCCTAGCCACAAGAGTCTCAAACGTTTCTGATTCCAAAGTTCTTGTGCCATTAACCACTCTTCATTCGAGAGATGGTTATTGTTGAGATGCGACCCAGGGGATGTATTGACCGCAATTTTCTGCCCCAAGTAAAAATTCAGCCAAACCACAAATAAGAGCAGCGGAATGTATTGAATTTGTAAGCTGCTATAAAAAAGTAAACTGGCAATTAGAAGTATCCATAATCGCCACGATGAAGAACGCTGGCTCCAGTAAATAAACAGGACACCTAGCAAGAATAATCCATAAGTGATGGAGATAAATGCCATTTTTTAATAGGGAGTAGGGAGCTGGGGAAGCTGAGGGAGCAGGGGGAGCAGGGGGAGATGGGGAAGATGGGAGACAAAATTTCTATAGCCCATTACCCTATTGCCTATGACACACCGAGCGAAGTCGAGGTGTTGCCTATTGCCTGTTCCCTGTTCCCTGACGAATGACAAATAACCAATGACAAATGACCAATAACTAATCCCCAACTAATAATGCCCAGGGAATCATCGGGTCTTTCGCCAACTGATTAGACACTTCATACCCGCCGAAGCGATTCAGATGACTGGGGTCAGAAAAATGATCGGGTTTGCCGAGTAATAATCCACTTAAATCCCGAAAAATGAGTTCCCGTTCGACAGCATTCGCGTGCATGTATTGCTTAAATTGCTGTTCGTACTTAAGCCGGACGGGATCTAAGTAATCGTTGGTCAAAGGTAGATTCACAAAAACCACAGTAATGTCATGTTCCTGAGCAAATGTTAACAGGGCATCCAATGCTTGATCTTGCTTACCCCGAAGCTGGAAGGATTGATAATCGCCATCATACGCCCCCGCCACTCTGGGATGGTTCTGATAGTACGTTTCTGGATCAAAGCGAATGGATAAGGGCAGGAAGCCATCCATATCAATGGACATATCCTGGTCTAAGCCTTGCTCGGGTTCAGTAGAACTGGAGACATTGGGCAACGTTTTCACCAAGGAGACAAACTGATCTCTCAATAGGGATTTAAGTTGATCCCGTTGGGGATAGGTTGAGGATAGTCCTGCCAAAAGTTGATTCGTTCCCTTGTCAAGGGATTGATAACTTCTCCTTAATGTGGTCAACGGCTGGGAGGTTTGGTTGGCTTGGGCGGATTGCTGACCTGGGGTATTGGGAAATGTGCCAGCATTAAGCTGACGGTAGCCTTCTGAATCTGCGATCGCCTCAAAGGTAGCATCAACTCGACCACTATTAAAGGCGCGAGCGCCATCTGCCACGATAATTAATTTCGGCAATTGATCCGGGGTGAGAATCCGGCGTGTCATTAAGTCTACAATCTGAGCCGTGGCACCATTAATGCCGAAATTAAACACATCAATGCCTGAATACCCCTCAACCGCTAATGCCTCTTCTAATGCCACCGGATCAATGCCGCGCATGGCTCGAGAACTGCCCATAATTAGCACATCAGGGCGATTTCCTTGTTGCAGGCGCTCTTGGTAAAGGGCTAACTTTTGGTCGAGCAGTGGGTTATTAAACGGGGGATTAGAGGAACGGGCGAGGGCTAACATCGCCGCTTGAGTGGCATCTCCTCGTTCCGAGGGTAAGGAATCATCAATGATAATGCTTTTGTCGCCTTCGCGGGTAAACCCAGAGGCGTTGAAGTCTTCGGCATCCTGATTGTTATCCTGTTGCAACGAGAGTTCAGCCAAATCTACCGGAATCGGTGACTCCTCTGCTGCTGATGCCGCATCTCGCCGGGATAAACTACCTTGGGGTTGCAGGATGCGACCAACGGGTCGATCAATGAGAAACATCAGTAATAATCCCATAATCCCCCACACCAATGACACTTTAACTGCTTGTGATGATTCAGAACTGGTGCGTTGGGTATCGACGGTGACACGTTGATTGTCTGGGGTGGGGACAAAAAGCTGGGTCGAACACAACCAGCGTCCAATTGTGCCAACGGCGGTTTTTGACCTGCGCTGTACATCATCTTTGAGCGTTGTGTCTGGTTTATGCTGACGCGATAACGATTGTTCGGTGGGAACAACTAACTCGCTAATGTCTGTATTAGAGGTAACAAATTCGGGAGTGGATTCTGAGGTCAACCGTCGGCGTTCGGTAAAATCTACCCCATAATTCCAGGCGGGAGAGGTTGCGCCAGCAGAACGTCCATAAATCCGGGCTCCAGCGATATTATGGATGGCAAGCTGACGCAGCAGCCGTACAATGGGTAGGCTCACTTGCGCTTTAGAGGGACATAGCGGTGCTTCGCTCATAATGTGCAGCAAGTCGTGTTGACGACGCACTTTGAGCTGAATCCCACCCGTGGCTAGCCGCTGATCCAAATCGGGATTGAGCAACCGTTGTAGTAAAAAGGTGAGGGCATTTAGATTACCCTGTTGTCCCAAGGTATAGCTAGAAGAGGCGAGTTGGGGTTTTTCACTCGCGGGTAAGGTTACCCAATCCACCCAGACAGGTTTTTCCGGTTCAGGTTCGAGGGAAAAGTAATCCGATTCAACGCCATAAATGGTTGCCGCTTTAATCCCTTGGGGCTTTAATGATTTGAGTAGAGGCGCGATCGCATTCATGGCAGTGGTTTGGTCAGGAACTGGAGTTTTGCCCAGATCCAAGGCACTGCAAAACAGATGCAGGGTGGTTTCTTTTAAGACAGCCCGCACCGTCATCCCCACTCGCGCTAGCATTTGATTCGACAGCGTGGCGATCGCTTCCACATCTCCCCAACGCGCCCAATCCTTAAGCATCACGTCAGAGGGGGTTAAATCCACCCGCACCATCCATTCTGGAGTGGATTCTCCACGCACTTGAGCGCTGATGGCGGCGTCTTTAAACTCAGTCAGTTCCAGAGAGCGTAACTGCTGCACAATAGGCTCAGACAGTAATGCCACATCTGGGCTATAGTTCGACGTACAGATCACCCACAGCCGCCGATGATCAGGTGGTGAGGATTGAGACGGGATTTTGGGTTTTTGCTTGACGAGGGACTGTTCTCGATTGTCCTTGGTTGGCAAGTCCTGAATCTGGACATTGACACTCACACCCAAATGACTCAGATTAGCACTGAGATACCGGGCGATCGCGTCGGGTGAACCCGAACGGGCGAGACTTTCATGGGAGATGACAAACGCTGACTGAGCGGACGTCGTTTCCCACGAGGACTCAGGACGAGATTCAGTGTTATGGGTATCTGTGTTGAGGCGAATTTCCTTGACCCATTCCGGACGTGATTGGGAAACTTGACGCCCGTAGATAATAATTTGGTAGATCGGGGTTTCCAGAGCAATCGGAAAGATAGCGGTGTCTGGCTTAGTTTTAAGGGCTTTAAGCAAGCGATTGACTACCGTTTGAGAGGGAATACGTTCACGGCTTTCACAAAGAATATGTAAATTATTCCCTCGTAACCGGACTCTCAGGCACACCCCCGGTTGACCGATGGCATCGTATACCCATTGAGCCAAAGAGGACGGATGATTGTTGTAGTTGCGCTCTTCGACATCCAACATTACAAATTTGTTACCTGAA
>CAKZMA010000983.1 GCA_937127375.1 uncultured Coleofasciculus sp.
TTAAGGCGATCGCAAACCAATGACAGCGCTGCACTCGGATAGGAGGCTGGCGACTGACGATAAATAGGGGTTGATTTTTCTAGGTTGCGGTAGTATCTCTAGGAGGAGAATCATCCCTCACGCGATCGCGAATAGAGTCTTGTTGTTTCCCTAATGATGACAGCTTCAGGTTATGACTACATTAAACCCTACAATTCCCGTTGATTCCGAACACCTAAAGACTATAAGTATCTTTGAACTCATCCCTCAAGAAGTTCTTAAATGGATTAATGATTTATCCTGGGAAGAGCGACGCTATATTTTATCGCTGTGTCATTTAATCTGTACGGTTCCCTTAGATAAACAAGCAGAATTTTTAGACAACTATACAGCAGACAGCTTAGTGTTAAAACTTCTCCAAGAGCAAGCCCCTAAAGATTGGGTAACTCGCTCGTTCAAAAAACTACATATCAAGCAAAAACTCACGAATACTGTATTAAAAGGCTATATTAAACAGTATTACATTCATTCGACCCAAGACTTACGCTCCAAACCTGATCGCGACATCAAGTATTTAGAATCTGTTCTCCATCTCATTAATGATCCCGAAGAGCGGAATAATCTATTTCATTACATCTTAGGTAGTGAAATTATCAAAATGCTTTTCCAAATGAGCTGGCTGCAACATGAGCGATTTTATCGTTTACAGAAAAACCAGGAATATTTTATTAACCATTATATTAAGCCCATTCAACATACCCATCGCTTGAATGGTCTGATTGTCCCTAAAGACGAAACCCTTTTCTTTGCTAAGCGGGATTACTTTATCAAAAAGCCGGATATTAGAGACAAACAATTAACTGAGTTACTAATGTCTACCTTTACAACCGCTCAAGTCAGTAACCTTGGCTTTTTTATTAGCCATAATCTTGATTTTGTTATGTTTGACTATGACTCTATTTTTAACTCAGAACCAGAATGCATTTTTCTTTGCTGATCAGGCTTAGACGTTGACACCCTAATTTTCAGTTATTGATGTCATCTAGACTGAAAAAGTCTAAGGATTGTAAAAAAAAATAAAGCTTCTCCTCTGATATCTAAATTTTTCCATAGAAAGACTTGACAGACAGGGTTAAGTAATTGTCTAATAAATCACTAAGAGACTGGGACTGATATATTCAAGGGCGTGGTGAAGGGTTGAATCTAGCCTAATGGCTCTGTTAAAGAATTTGGCTATTGTTTAAGAATTGTAATCAAAGCGGAGACGGAACAGATAAGCGATCAGTTGGCAGATCCGCAAAGATGCTGTTAAATTGATTATTTACCTGACCGTGACTGCTAAAACCTTTGTTTATGATAGTTTCAACGATGCTAACCAAGAACTCGAACAGTCTAGAAGAAACTCAAGGGATTGGCGTCCTAGAGAAGATTACATTAGCTGTAAAAAAATGGGCAAATACCCTTCCCTCAGATCAGCGAAAGCATATTATGTCCCTTTGTTATTTAATGTGTGCGACTTCACCAGAAATGCAAGCTGAGTTGACGGGTTTTTTAGATGATTATGTAGCTGATAGCTTGGTGGAAGAGATTTTGCAAGATCGAATCCGCCTTCAGCTAGTCACCAAGTATTTGCGAAAATTCTGTATTGAAAAAGAACTCAATCCTTTGGTGTTAAACAGCTATATCGAACAATTTTGTATTCATTCAGCACAAACGTTACAAAAAGAACCCGAACTCTATTTAGAGTTTGTGCTGCGACTGATTCACAGTCCAGAAGAACGTCATAATCTTTTCAATTATATTTTGGGCTGTGAAGTGATCAAAATGATATTTCAGATGAGCTGGCTACAACACGAGCGATTGTATCAGCTTCAGAAAAATCAAGAAAGTTTTATCCGAAGTTATATTAAGCCTATCCAATATGCTCATCGAATTAATGGGATTGTTGTACCGAAAAATGAAAAGGTATTTTTTGCTAAGCGCGATTACTATATCAAGCAGCCCAATGTTTCTGAAAAGAAACTCCTTGAATTAGTTTTATCTACTTTCACCCATCAAATAATCCTAAATTTAGGATTTTCCATAAGCTGTAATCTGGATTTTTTGACGTTTGACTATGACTATATCTATAGGAATGAGGAACCGGAGTGTATATTTTATGCCACTGTTTAAAAGTTTATGACTGCCAAAAATCCTTTGATGACCAGCAAGCTAAGAGTAGCGATAAGGGTTACGGCTATAAGTAACCCTAGCAAAAGCCAGACCAGAAAAAACCAATCCGTCTGTTTTTCAGGTTGAGGACTATCCCAATACGTTTCCAGCAGTTCGATATTTTTAGCATTTGCTTTCCAGGTTGCATCAGCAATATCGCCCACGACGGGTACAGAACCAATGACTGTATCCAAAAGAATATTAATAACCATTTGTCCTAATAGCGATCGCGGGATACCTATCCGTGCTGCTTCGATTACGATATAGGCAGAGAACGCTGTTCCTAAAAAATCACCTGCCCCGGGTAACAAACCTAACACAGGATCTAGACCGAAACGCCATGGTGTTCCCGGAATGGGAATGGCATTGTCAAGCAGATGGCTTAACCGACGCAGACGCCGGAGAGTAGACGTTTTGGAATTATGAGTCATTGGATTTTGGATTCGGATATCTCAGATATTGCTTTTAACTCAGGTTTCTCAATTGAGCGCTCTTTAGCCGCTTGCATTGCTTCTCCTACTGTAAGATTAAGTTGATCTCCTAATAAAAGTACCAGAGATGTCATATATAACCAAAGCTGTAAAACAATCACTGCCCCCAAAGCACCATAAATTTTGTGATAATTGCTGAAATTCGACGCCACATAATTCCGAAACACGCCAGATACAATCGCCCATAATACGGCAGCTAAAACGGCTCCCGGTATAATCGGGTTTCCCTGACGCCAGTGGCTGATGCCAAAGCGGTAGATAATCGCAAAGACGATGGCAACTAAGCTTAAGGCAATCAACCAACTTAAAAGCCGTAAGAGGGTCAACAAGATCACAACAATACTTTTATATTCCACCAAGTTGACCACCCAGTTACTAATAAACAAGATAAATGAGGCGATGAATAGGAGTAAAACACTGCCTAGGGTCAACCCCATAGCAATCAATTTAGCTTTCCAAAAGGGTCGAGTTTTTTCTGAGGGAATTTGATTAATTTGGTCAAGGGCATTCATCGCCGCATTCAGCGCCCCCGAAGACACCCAAATTGCCATAATGAAGCTTAAGGAAAATAAACCGCGATTGTCTGTGAGGTTAATTCCCTCGGCAAAATTACGCATCAGTTGCATCGCCTGTTCTGGCGCGACTTCACCGAGTTGATCGGCTGGATTCGTCCAGGGGAAAAATTGTTTGAATAACTCAATCACGGTGAAAATCACCAAAATTGCGGGAAACAGGGCTAACATGGCGTTATATGCCATCTGAGAGGACAAACTCAAGAGCCGATGTTTTAAGGCACGACTGACGGTGATTCTCAGGGTTGCCAGATTCAGATAACGAAAAAAATGTAAGAAACGGAGTAGACGGGGACGTAGCATAAAGAAGGGGTGGGCTAGCAGTATCGTTCACCCTTACTGTGCCAAATTTTTAGACCCTTAAATATAAACAGGAGTCAGTATAGGGATCTACACAACGCCCTATTTGTCCAGAACCCCCTACAGGAGCAGTCTGCGATGAGCAACGATGTCAGACAATGGTTAGCCGAAATCAAGGAACTCAAACAGCAACTTGCCGATAGTATTCGCGATCGCGATGCTGCCAATGAATCTGCGGCTAACTGGCGTCGCCTCTACAATACTGAAGCCCAGCAACGCCGCACTGAAGCCCGACTCGCCCAACAACAGCTCGACGCCCTCACACTTGAAGTTCAGCAACTGCAACAGGAGAAGGCTCAATTAAAAGCTCAAGATCCTGACGCTACCTCTGCTATTGAACAGGAGGTGGCAAAACTGCAAACCCTAGAACAGGTGCAACAAAAACTGATCCAGGTGATGATGGAGCGCGATCGCCTGATCAATGCCTTGAAACTTGAGCAAGCTAATCACGCCCAAACCCGCAACAGCTTAACCGCAGTCATTGGCGATACAATTGACCAGTTGACTAAGCAACGGGGTACGGCAGAAAAATGAGGGATTCATCATTCAGAATTCTCGGCTGATTCATGAAAAAGGTAACAATTTTGTAATCAGCTCCCCCCCTCCAGGCAGAGGCATGATCAGGTCTCTGGATAGAATAGCGAAAAATATCGAGAGAATCCCTTTCATCCTTAAGGAGTATTTTTCACCGGAACTTGCTTCTGTGAAGAAACCTTGATTTTTTAGTATAGCTCCTTAGTATAATTTACATTTCGGCTCATTTAATGAGATAATAGGATTGTGAGGTAAAGAACGGAAAAAACTTGAAAATAAAGGGGGAACTTATGAAACATAAGATTCTAGCAATGATAACCTTACTGACTCCCCTAGTGTTCGCTAGCTCCGTCAAAGCTGAAAATCCACTTCATGTGCAACAGTTATTATCCACTGGAGCCTGTGCAAACTGCGATCTATCGGGAGCCAATCTCAGAGGTGCCCATCTGATTGGCGCTGACTTGAGAGAGGCAAATCTGCAAGGTGCCAACCTGAGCCACGCGAACCTTGAAGGTGCTGATCTACGCGAGGCAAATTTGGCAGGGGCGAATTTGACAGGCGCTTTTGTCACCAATGCGGATATGAAAGAAGCCAATTTAAACCGGGTTGATTTTACAGAAGCCACGATTTACGATGCCAACGTCTATGGCGCATCAATGCAGGATATGACCATCAGTAATGCTGACATATTCTACACAGGCATCGGTGTAGGGGGTGAAGGAGCAGAAGACGTCGTTCCAGATTGGTATTAATCAACTGACTCCTCTAAGCAAGATCCCCGACTTCTTGGAGAAGTCGGGGATCTGTTCTGTGTACCTCGCTTGAAAAGCGCTGTATTAATTTTCTCCTTCTCCTTAGTCCGCGTAGGCGGACTAGGCGGACTACCCTTCGGGAAGGCTTCGC
>CAKZMA010000984.1 GCA_937127375.1 uncultured Coleofasciculus sp.
TTGAACAACCAATCGATAATCCAGATCGTCCTGAAACAGCGGAGAGTTCAACAAGACTTATTGTCCGTAAAGGTTCTGAGGTAATCCTAGAAACGACAGGATTTAAAATTGTCTCTCCTTAGCCTTTGCCTAATCATAATTATCTCCATTACTCGTTAAATTCTGTACATTTTAAACGTCCCTGCCGAACTTCAGCTTCCGAACTATCCGCATAAATACTCGTGGAAATCACGCGATTTGTGACCTCCTCTAAATAGGAACGCAGCGTCTCATCCAACTCCTGAAATTCGGGCCACAGGGTTTCATTCACAAAGCTAACCGGAACACGAGCCATTACTGTGGTATATTTTTGCCGATAATAGCGATAGGGTTCAATCCCGTAACGACGTAATAACGCTAAAAATAGCTTCTTTGACCACATATCCGTCAATGTGAATTTGTATTCCACCGGCGGATCAAGCTTTTGCACATCGGTGAGCTTTTCGCGGATACGGTCTAGGGCGTTCGCCGCCGCCACTTTTTCCCCCGTTGTAGTTGCACCTGCAAATAAGGATTCAATGCGTTGTAGTTTTTCAATCAGCTTTTGTTCTTCTGTCAAGATGATTCCCTCTCGGCTTCAATTCAAATTGACCACCGATTGTTAATATATCACTCTTGCCCAGCCTAAATAGGGGCTGCTGAATAAGTCTTGTGGTGGGGGTAGGGAGTTCTTGAAGCAGGGGAAGCAGGGGAAGCAAGTAACGTAGGGTGGGTTAGGCGGCATCTAAATCGAAGCGATAATCATTTAATGGAGTATCCGCCGCAACCCACCGATGTTAACTGAGCGGTGTATTCTTTAATCAATATTTCAGATAATGACTCTTAACTTTATTGGGTTTCCTATGTTAACCCAACCTACAACTACTAAAATTAAGGAATAGATGGCATCGTTAAATCGGGCGCACGGAGCGTGCACCCCTACCGTTTTGTTTGCCTAATCCTAATTCATTTATGCTGGTTGTTTCACAGGTAAATCTGCACTCTTCCAGGCACTCCATGAACCGGGAATATTGATAACTTTCTCAAACCCATGCTTTTGCAGCAAACTGGCAGCAATAGATGCCCGATATCCACTCCCACAGTAGGTAGCTACGGTTTTATTTTTATCTAACTTATCCAGTTTTTCTTCAAGATGAGGGACATAAATATGTTCAGCGCCAGGGATGCAGCCACTGTGAAATTCTTTATCGGTTCGCACATCTAACACCGTCAGCTTTGAGTCTTCCTTGTGCTGATTCAACTCATGCACCGTCCACTCACCCAGGTGCTGCAAGGGTAGCCCCGCATTCTGCCAACTTTTCATCCCATTATGGAGATATCCGGCTAAGTTATCGTAACCCACACGGAATAACTGTTCTGTAACAAGCGATAAATCCCGCGCACTTTCTACGACTAATAACAGCGTTTTTTCGGGTTCAATCATCCAACCCATCCAGGTAGGAAAGGCAGATTGCAGGGCAATGTTAATCGCACCCGGAATATGTCCGCCGCCAAATGCCAGCATGGAACGGGTATCAATGACAATGGTGTTTTTATCTGCCATTTTCTGTTGGAATTCTTGAGGAGATAAGGGTTGCAATGTTGGCACGCACCCTTTAATCGGTGCCCCTTTAGCGTTCACTTTCTTTAAGCGGGAATAGTGAGTGGGGGGTTCTGGCATATCGCTCAAAATCCACTCGACAAATTCGGCTTCGGTTCGCTGTTTATAGGCGTCACTAAAAATCCGTTCATTGCCGATTGTACTCTGTCGTCGATCGCCTATGGATTTACCGCAGGCTGAACCCGCACCATGACAGGGATAAACTTCCACGCGATCGCCTAATGGGACGAGTTTGTCGAATAATGAATGATACAGTTGCGCCGCCTGTTTTTTCTCGGTTCCTGTACCGACTAAATCGGGACGCCCAACATCTAGATTAAACAGCGTGTCTCCTGTGAGTACGCCAAAGGGTTCTTTCCCCTGGTGAGCATCATGAATTAATACACAGATATGTTCTGGTGTATGTCCCGGCGTATGCAGGGTGCGGAGGGTAACTGTACCCAGTTGTAACTCGTCTCCCTCACTCAGTTGCTGTATCTGGAATTGATAATCTTTACTCTTCCCGCCGTAAATTGTTGCGCCAGTACGGGCTTGAAGTTCCGATGCGCCGGATACAA
Source organism: uncultured Coleofasciculus sp. (assembly GCA_937127375.1). Lineage (GTDB taxonomy): Bacteria > Cyanobacteriota > Cyanobacteriia > Cyanobacteriales > Coleofasciculaceae > Coleofasciculus. The sequence goes on from CAKZMA010000984.1 coordinate 2,197, forward strand.
AGTCGGCGTGGATATGGGTTTCCAGAATATGGGTAATTCTCACACCCCGCGATCGCGCAATTTGCAAATAGATATCTACGTCACGACGCGGATCGATAACGGCGGCTACACCCACTTTATCATCTCCCACTATATAGGATAGCAGCGCCAATCCTTCGGTGTTAATTTGTTCTAAAACTAATGCCATGATTTGTTCTCCGATTCAGGATTAACTCGCTGAGGAATGCTGTGAAATATAATTTTTGAAGAATTCTTTCATTTGAGGGGATTTCTCACAATCAAAGCCCATGCTTTTCCCTTTTTCCATGGCTTGTTCTGCGGTCATTCCCTCACGAGTTGCCACATACATTAATGCCATCATCCCGGAACGTAACCCACTCTTGCAGTGAATTAGGGCTGGCTTGGGCAGTTCCTCGATTTGTTGGAGAACTTGGCTTGCCAGTTCCTCGGTTAGGGCGTCGGGTTTAACGGGGATATTGACATAGTGCAATCCGGCGGCGGCGGCTTGCTGCTTTTCATCGCTAGCGAACCCCTCTTCCTCACGCGATCGCAGATTCAATACCGATTTTACCCCCTCTTGAGCCGCTTGTTGCAATTGCTCCGGCGTCACCTGATTGGTGGCTACGGTTAAGTTATCGTTGATCTTTTTAGCGTTTTCCATGAACGTCTAACTCCTTGTTAAAATGCCGATAGTCTAATTGAAATGGGTATAAATAAACACATTGATTCAGGCTCGATATCCCCAAAGAACTTCTTGAGCGGACTTGCCGGGATTCCATCCTAGGTGTCCCCATTCAATGTCACATTAGACACACCAATTTATTCTGAGGTCGGCTATTTATAGTCCATTCATAGTCTTGGCTGAAAATTGGCACAATTCATCTAACCTGAGAAGGAGATTTATTTCTGTCTAACGATAGTTGTAATTTTGAGATTAGGCTACTTTATTAGACGCTTCGGCTGTGAGTTAACAGGCGACTTCAGCTAAACGTTACCTTGCTCATGATACTAGCAGAAATTATTGTCAATAGAGTGATCTCTTTTTTCTTGACGCGGAATTTAATGTAGAAATTATCTGAAAGTGTTAGCCTGAAAAGAGAGGGTGTTTGAATCAACGCCAAACCCAAACTTGAAGCGTGGCGGATATGTTCATTTAAGCAATGACAATATAGAGACAGAACTTGTCAAATACCCTCTGAGCAGACTCAAGAGGACGAAAAAATGAATATCAACCTACCCAATAAAGCCGTTATTGGAGCAGTAGTGATTGCGGGTTCAACCCTGTTGGCACTGGGAACCAGTCCCTTGTGGGGCGAAAAAGCAACAGAGGCATCGACTCTACTATCGAATGGTAATGCTGGAATCACAGCGAACACCAATCAAGAGCTTGCCCAATCGCCTCCCGACACCCCTAGAGGTCGAGGACGCTGGGGACATGGACATGGACATGGACAGGGACACCCAGGTCGAGGACGTTGGGGACATGGACGAGGGCGACAGGGACACCGAGGTTTGGGCAACCGAATGTATAACCCAGATAGCGTGGAAACTATCACGGGTGAAGTAGTTAGTGTAGACCGATTCACCTCCAATCGCGGACGGTCTCAGGGTATGCGTATGCAAATTAGAACGGGTAATGAAACCGTTTCTGTCCATTTAGGTCCAGCTTGGTATTGGCAAAACCAAGGGATGACTATTGAACCAAATGACCGAATTCAGGTTCAAGGTTCCCGAGTCAATATGGCAGGAACCCCCGCCATAATTGCGGCTCAAGTCCAAAAAGGAAACCAAGTCCTGAGGTTAAGGAATGAAAATGGGGTTCCGGTTTGGAGTCGGAGACAATTGCCCCAGAATTAATGCCGAGTTGCATTAAGGAAAGTCGGGGCGGGTTTAGTCGCATCTGGGTAAACCAGAAGCGATA
>CAKZMA010000985.1 GCA_937127375.1 uncultured Coleofasciculus sp.
GATTTTCTGGGTGGGTTGGTGGAAGGCATAGAGTTTGATGGGTTGAATGATGATGTATTGGAATTGGTTTAGGCTATAGCCGAGGCATTGCATGGCGGCGTTGATCAGGGTGTTGTATGCGCCGTAGTTGGGGGGACGCAAGACGATGATTCTGTCGCAGCCTTGCTGAAGGATTTGATGGTATTCCTGGATGTCTTCGAGGAGTTGAGTGTATTCGCCGTCGCGGTGTTGGAGAACTCGGTCGCACTCGTCCCCAAAGTCGGCGGTTTTAATGTACCAGTCTTTGGGTTCATCTTTGAGGGTAGTTTGTTCGATGTCGGGGGGGAGGTCGGCGGCGAATTGCCGGGATAGGGAAGCTTGATAGATTTTGGGATGAGTTTTGAGGCTGTTGAGGAAGGTTTCGGGGTTGGGCGTAATTTTTGGGGGGGTGATTAGGGTGTGGTTGGTTTGTTGGAGGAGGGTTTGGAGGGTGTCGGTGAGGGTGTAACGGAGTTCGGCGGATGAGGTTAGGTATTCTGGGGGGGTAGGTCGGGTGTCTAGGTAGGTTTGGTGTGGTTTAGTCATGGTGTTATTTTGGGGTAATAAAGGTTGGGGGGCGATCTCACCCTGGGGAAAAGGGGTGATCACTTTTTGGACAAACACTAGCTTGTGGGTCGTATCGGAAACCGAATTTTTGTCAAACAGATCACTTAAGATGCGAAGGTTCTCTAAAAAAACCAGTTTCTTTGCAAAGGGGCAAAGGGCAATCGCTGCATAAATGATTTAAATCTCACAACTAACTTAAGGTAAACCAGGTTCAGCAGTTAGATTTTGTTTTTCGGAATTTTCATCTTCTGTTTCTTGATTTGCTTCATCTTCCTTAATAGAAAATAACTCTTCGGTCAAAATTAGCAATATATCCTCTATACCACCCACCAATTTTTCTGCTGTTTCCTCTGACACATTGGTGAGATCATAAATTTTATCCGCTGCCCACTTTTCTATCCTGTCTAAATGATTCTTCGCGTCCTTGAGCGAACCTCCAATTCGATCCGCAATAGTTTTTAGCTTTTTTGCTCCCTTAACGAGATTTTCAAGGATATTTTTCATCTTTTCGATAATGCTTTGGAAATAAATTACAGCCTCTTTTTTGAATAAATTTATGTCAACATTTTTCAACCAATTAAGGATATTAGATTTTATTGGCAAGCCAATTTTTCGGATAGAATCCACAATTTCTGGTGAGAATTTACCAGCTTTTTTTCCAAGTTTTCCAAGGGGTTTCGCCACATTTCCGATATAAGGGATAAGACCAAATATGGCAGATGCGACACCCACCCAATTCCAAGGATCTTGCATTTCTTTAGGGTGATTTGCGAATTTAACCCCATAAGCAATTAAGTCTCTGAGATCAGCGACTCCACTCAAAACACTGCCTGCTATAGGGAAAGAGATTTCTAGTATTAACAGTAGGGACGACTCTGTGAGAGCGTGCCAAATATTGGGTTCATCTAGACCCGCCGCTTCACTGAACTCACCAAGAAGCACATTAAGAGAAAAATCAAGAACGACTTTTCCTCCTTTTCCTAAATCATAGAGGAAGTCATCAAGCAAACGCTTGTAGAGATCACCTTGATCTTGGATCACCTTCTCCACACCAGTCCGAGTGGCTGCAATCTTCGCATCAACCCCATGAATCTTGTTCCACAGATGCCCCGTCTTATCACCCAAGATTGCATTGACAATTTTTGCCACTGCATCCTGAGTTCGAGGCTCCAGCCAATTGGTAATCCCCTTCAAGCTATTACCAATTCCATTAATCGTAGAGCTGACACCACGAGCAATAGCATTCACCGCAGGCTTCACAACCTGGTTATAAGCATTGAATTCAAACTTATTAACGTTGATGCCAAGATTCTTAGTCCACTCAACAGCACTCAGAACTCGTCCTTTGAATTTACCAACTAACTCATTCGCACCACGAACCGCTCGATCAATCGCACGGCGGAACGCATTAGCCGCATTAGCAATAATTTGATTAATCTCCCCACCAGTCCGGTAAGCATTCTTAATGGTGTTAAAGAACGTTGAGATTGCCGAGTTCACATTATTCTGAATGTTAGTCAACTGCCCTTTTAGCCAACTTTGGGCATTATTAACCGCAGTCTTAACTGCATCCCGTCCTTGACGAACCAGTTTTCGGGCATCCTCTTTGCGATCCTTAATCCAACCATTCCCTAAATCCCAAATATTGTCGATTTTGCTTAGTAAGCTGCTAGCCAAAGAATCAGCCTTATTCTTGATTCCATTTCCAAGACTATCAACACTGTTTTTAATCGGGTTGGCAATATCATCAACCCAAGTTCTTGCATGATTTCGGGCATCATCCAGAGCCTTATGAACCTTCTTGCGTTGCTCGTCATTCATCTTGTCGAGCAGTGCCTTCATCTCTTGCTCATAGCTACGCTTCTCACGCTGAAGCTCGGCAATTTTCGCATTCGCCTTAGCCCGCTCTGGTCCAGCGAAATTCGCCAACGCCGTGTCATAAATGCGCTGAATCCGTGGATCACTGAATAGAGGGCTAGCAGCACCGCTACCACCACCGCCACCACCACCAGGTCGCCAACCAGGAGGTAATGGCTGTGTTTGAGTCCGTGACAGCAAATGCTGGAATTTAACGATTAGGTCATAGTCTGTGGTTACACCTTTGGGACTATTGACCCGCAGCATATAAGTGCCAGGAATTAAGTCAGCAATAATGTGTTCATCCGTAATGCCGTCACGCATCGACCAAGCAATCGGATTATTCCGTACATCGTACAGAACTAAATCAGCATCAGCCAAAAGTTGCCTCAATTCAGCCGTTACTCGACCTTTTCGAGATAGGTTAAACCGATAGTAATCATCTGGAACAAGGTTTCCTACTGTCTCTCCTGTCAGAGATGTCTCAAACGGGTCAGTCGGACCAAATTCAGGTAAACGTGTGGCAAAGAACCAATCTTGTCCCCCTTTACCTTTTTGTCGGGCAATCTCCCGTTGCCGTTCTAGTTCTCGCAGCCTTGCCTGTTCACGTTCGTACTCTTCCTGCTGGCGCTTCCGTTCTTGCTCTTCTCGCAGCCGCCGTTCCTGTTCTTCAAGTTCTCGCTGCTTCGCTTCAGCTTCTTTGCGGCGCTCTTCTTCTTCGCGACGCTTCCGTTCTTGTTCAGCCTTTTCTCTGGCAAGGCGTTCCTCTTCTTCGCGCCGCTTCCGGGCTTCTTCTTCCTGCTTTTTCCTCAGTTCTTCTTCCCGTCGCTTCCGTTCTTGCTCTTGCTTCCATTCATAGTTGGGATGGTGCTTAGGGATTTCAATTGTGTCACCTAAATACAGCCAGTAAGGAGGGTCATATACGCCATTGCGATTAGCAATCCACTCCCAATAGATGCCGTTACCCATTGTACGTTCGGCAACATTCCAAAAGCTATCATTGGGAATGCTAACTTTATACTTCACCCAATCATAATATTCGCCGTTTGGTGCTCGCTCCGCGTGCGCCCAAATTTCTGGCGACACTTTAGCTGGGTCAACCTCTGACATGATGGCATAGATAAACTCATCATCCGGTTGGGCAAAGGATTCCTCGGTTAACTTGCGGAATGCCTTAATTTGCTCTTTGGTTAAATTGTCTGGATTAAACTGCTGTCCACCCAACAAACCCCAGCCAGGAGTAGACTTATCCAAGTTCACCCGATAGCCCAAATCCGCTAAAGCTGCTAACGTAATCGGACTAATTGGTGAAATAGTCTCACCCTCTTCCCCAGTCTGGAAGCCCAAATCAGCCGTCATCAATTCATCCTGGAACAACTGTTCATGCCAGTGCAACCCAGCCGAACCTTCTCCCTCGGTTTCCAGAGGAATCGCATCCGTCAAGCCACCCACATCCTGGAATGCTGCCACTGCATTTTCACCGTTATATTGAGCCAAAGGTGTGCCAGCATAATCCACTAAACCTTTAGCTTCCCAGAGATTACCAAATCCTAACCCGTGCAGAATCTCATGCTGTACCACACTGAACAACTGCCCAGATTGTTCTAATTCAGCAATATCATTCACATCAAACTGAGTCAGCGACTGGGCAGGTAGTAACGTACCATAGCGCATAAAATCAATCTTCGTCCGTGCCAGGGTTCCGCCTACACCGTCTAAGTTATTAACAGAAATCTTAAAGTTGACATCATCAATGATTTTGCCGTCAACAATCGCACTGGGTAAGCCTTGCCCAATCAGGGACTCAACACTCTTCGCCGCCGCTTGAATTGTCTCCTGCTGAGACGCCGTTAACCCTTCAAATTCCAAGTCAATATTGAACGGTTCCTCGGCTTTACTTTCAAACCCCTTCAATATATAAGTACCATCTGAACCTGCCTGACTCTCTAACTTAATCAGCACATCTCCAGAAACATCTTCTGGTACTGTCAACCCATGAGTTCCACGGGTGAGAACTTGCTGACTCAAGACTTCCCCTTCCGGTGTCTGGATACTCACTGATGCATCACCCGACAATACTGAAATCTCGGTATCGACTAGCTGCTGACTAGACACGCGATAAATATCCGTTGGGTCAATCTGGCTAACTTGGTCAATAACATCCTGAGTTGAAGACGATTCAATCGGTGTTGGTGTATTCGGTAACGCCCCACCTCGGTTGGGTTCAACGGTATTATCTGTTGTGACTGAAACCGTTTCTGGGGAAGACGCCTCAGTTGAAGTCTGTGTATTTTCGACTACTTCGCCTGGGTTAGATTCCGGTGTCTGTTCACTCGAATCGGTCACATCAGAGAAGCCATCGCCACCTTGGTCAACGGTAGTTTGGGGTACAGTAGGTTCTGGTAACGCTGA
>CAKZMA010000986.1 GCA_937127375.1 uncultured Coleofasciculus sp.
GAACCCGACTCTTAACTTCAAACGAACCAATTTTCAGAGGAGTCGCTAATCGCTGGTGTAACTTAGGAGACAAAAGCATCATTGTTTGTCAAGATCAATTATGTTGTTTGTGTTTCGATAACTACAGACAAATTCCACATCTTTGAGGTATAGTACCTCTATTCAGGATGTGTAACTTGTTCAACTCAACCCCCTGATAACTCATGAAAGCCGTAAAAATCTTACAGATTAATACTTTGAGTTTCATACTATTGACAGTTGATTAACTATTTTATCTAACCATGGCAATCTCCACTATCCAAAAACTTTTAACCCATCCAGAATCTAGGCAACAGTCTAACCAAGTAGTTTTAGTTTGGTTCACTTTAAGCTTAACTTACGCGGCGCTTTGTGGAAGTTTATGGTTACATCAAGCTTTTTCTAGTGAGTATGTGGCTCAGGATGACGCGAGGCAGCAAGTCTTCTGGATGCGGCAGTTTTTAGACCCAGAGTTATTTAGTAATGATTTAATTGCTGATTATTTTCAATCAATTGCCCCAAAGGGATGGTCAGCTCTCTACAGGATTATGGCAACATTGGGCATCGATCCAATCTTCTTCAGTAAAATTTTGCCGTTTCCTGTGATTTTACTCACAACAGCCTACTGTTTCTTCGTCTGTATACAAATTTTACCTGTACCAGCAACAGGATTTATTGCCTCGGTACTCTTGAATCAATATTTCTTAGTGGGAGCCGATGTAACCAGTGGCACACCCAGAGATTTTGTTTATTTGTTATATCTATCATTTTTTTACTATTTAATTCGGCGTTCAGTACTGCCTTGTTTAGGCGTAATTTTTTTAACGGGACTTTTTTATCCCACTTCTATCTTTATCCAATCCGTGCTTTTAATTTTGAGGTTAGTCATCTGGAATAGAGGACATCTGACGTTTTCTCGGAATCGACTGGACTATCTATTATGTGGTAGCGGACTGGGGATTGCATTTCTCGTACTGTTACCCTATGCCCTAAGTTCCTCTGAATTTGGTTCGACGATTACATTAACTCAAGCCAATGCCATGCCAGATGCTTTAATGACAATGACAGGAAAAAGATTTCTTGACCGCAGTCATTGGAAATTGTGGTTACTCGGAGAAATGGGTTTGATTCCTGGAAGACCATTTCATTGGCCCCTAGTTGCCCCCTATCCCCCACTAATTTTGACGGGAGTTTTGTTACCTATATTGAGCCGATATTCATCTTACTTTCCTCTAGCCCAGCGTATTACTCGTAATGTTCTACTTTTGCCTCAAGCGCTTTTGGCATCCTACTGCATGTTTTTTATCAGCCATGCTATACTTTTCAAATTGCATTATCCTGGTCGCTACACAGGGCGTATATTTTGGATTGTATTAGCTCTTGCGGCTGCCCTGGTGGTGACCGTAGTATTAGATACAATTTTGCATTGGCTACAACGACAAAGACAAACTTTGTTTTATCCAATTTTAACCATTAGCACCATCCTATTATTTGCAGTTGCTGTTGTTTTTCCTCCCGTATATGCGATGAAATTTACCAATGCTTTCCATTATCCTAGATACCCCCAATCTGGGTATGCTCAAGGTACGATCCCTCAAGTCTATGAGTTTTTCTTAGATCAACCGAAAGATAGTGTAATAGCCTCTTTATCGCCGGAGAGTCAGAATATACCAACGTTTGCTAAACGCTCGATTCTAGTGAGTAAAAAGTATGCGATTCCCTTCCACTTAGGCTACTATCGCCAAATTCGTCAACGCATTTTCGATCAGATTCGCGCCCAGTACAGTCCAAGCCTGGCAGAATTACAGAATTTTATTCGGAAATATAAAGTAGATTTTTGGCTCATTTATCGTCCGGAACTGACACGAGATTACCTCATGAAGAACAAATGGCTAAACGCATTTAAACCCGTAACTCCTGAAGCAATAGTAAAATTGAAACAAGGAAAAACTCCAGCCTTAGCCAAGATTATGAATCGCTGTTCAGTCCTCGATACAGAGGACTATGTGGTTGTGCCAACAGATTGTATAATGAAAGAACTAGATTAAATAAAATTTCATTGACTTAAGCTGGATTCG
>CAKZMA010000987.1 GCA_937127375.1 uncultured Coleofasciculus sp.
AAAATACGATCGCGGATTGTCCTCAAATGTTCTGGATTGTCCTGAGATTCCCAGTTTTCAACAATGTGCGATCGCACCAACTTTTCCACCCACTCTTTCTCTGTCTCTCCTGGCTTTAAAGAAACTTGGGATTCTCCACAAGCATTATAAACAATTTGACAAAGCTTTTGGGTGAGAAATGGCTGTCCTCCTGTCCAAGTCAAAATTTCTTTTAAAATGATCTCAGGATTATCAACTCTACCCAATAATCCCTCAGCTAGCGGTTGTGCTTCATCTAATTCAAAACCACATAATTCGATTCCACAACCAATGTTAAACGGTGTGCGATTTTTGTCTTGAATAAAAACTGAAGGCGTGGCTACACCCAGTAGACAGAACGTCAACCGTTTATAAGCGGGATTGTCAACCCGTTGATTGTAACACCCCCGAATTAAGGCAAAAAAATCATCGGTTGAGAATCCTAAACTGAGTACCGTATCAACTTCATCAATGAAAATAACAATATTGTCGGATATCTCAGCTAATAATACCTCCTCCAAAAAATTACTCAATCGCTGCACAGGAGATAAAAATTCATGTTCTTTCCACCATGCCCTTTTGTTGATTTTACCGGATAACTCAAACTTCCTGACTAAATCGTAAAATATCCCCATATACCAGCCTGGTTTGGTAACATTTTCACTGCCAATTAGTGTCAGATCAATTGCCGCACATTTTACTCCTTCTTTTTCCAGTTTTTGCATCGTTCGCACCCGCAAGCTAGACTTGCCCATTTGCCGCGAGTTCAACACATAGCAAAATTTACCAGCTTTTAACGCCTGATAAAGATTTTGGTCAGCTTGACGCATTACATAACTGGGAGCATCAGCCGCTAAACTTCCGCCAACTTGATATTCGTAATTAGTCATTGATTATTTATCCTTCGTCATTAGTCATTTGTCATTCGTAGTAGCGGACACTATTTTTCTTTAATTCTAATCCGTAGAGTGGGGAGAGCGAAGTATAACGTACCTACCCAAATGATGCACTGGGGTTCACTTGCATTCTATAGCGCCAGTCCAGTAATCAAAATTGATAGGAAAATCTTCAAAAAACTGTAACAAAAACTACCCAATTACCCTTTTGTAGAGACGTTCCGACAGAACGTCTCTACCAACCTCTATTAGTGGATCGACGCCATAGAAAAAGTAAAGGTTTGTCGAGATTATTCGCCTAACGCAGGATAGCGGTTAATACACTTAATTTGATCCATTAGATTAGTAGGAAACAACGCTTGGATTTTGTTGGGTTTCCTTCGTCAACCCAACCTACAACCTAAAATGATGGAATAGGTAAACCCTTTTTTTTGTAATACAAAATCTGGGTTAGCTACCTTCGTGATAACTCAGTCCGCGCCGGCGGACTTTGTTTGTGTAGCAGCGATTTCAATCGCCGTAGCCAAAGGAAGTTCCTGTTGATTTATGTTTCCTTACCTCTAAGCTTCTGGGAAAAATACTGGGAATATAATAGACAACGCGGCTTTACAGCATTATTCTCTAACTGTACTAAACCTAAGCTTTGTAACTTAAACGCCAGCATTGATTCCAAGGGTACAGGACAATTTGCCTCAACTACCGTTTTCATTGCTGCGGCTAACTCAGGATACTGTTGTAAATTCCATAACTGTCCCCTTAAATGATTGCTGTAAATTCCTGATTCCGTAGCAGCCGTTTGCAAGAGTTGTTCAAACGTAATATCCTCACGAGTGAGGGAATAAATAGCAAGCTGGATCAGATGCGGATGTCCTCCTACCGTCTCTATTAGCTGAGTCACCTGGGAATTATCCAAATTTAATCCTTGTTGTTGGGCTAACTCTTGCATTTGTTCGGATGTAAATTCTGGCAATTCAATTGGCACACCAACATTAAACGGTGAACGATTCGTATTAAGCTGAATATAAACATCGGTAGAATAGGAAATCACTAACCGTAATTTCTGCCACAGTCTGCTGGTTTTTGCTTCCTCATGCCAAACTCGCAGCATACCAAAAAAGTCTTGGGCAATTTTGGGATAGGGAAAAATCCGATCAACATCATCTAACGCCAAGACTAAGGGCTGGTCTAATTGAGATAACAGATGATCTTCACAATAAATCGTACAATTCTGAGAACTTCCTAACCCTTCTTCCCAATACTCTGCCAGTTGAGTCGGTAATTTTAACCGCCGACTGACAAATGTACAGAACCAGCGCAAAAATTCATCTAGTCCGCGCAAAACGGCTTGATCGGCTTGGAGTAAGTTTAAGCGAACGGTGCGATAATTTTCTTTAACTGCTTTTTCGAGAATCTTCTCAATCAGCAACGTTTTTCCCATCCGTTTTGGGGCTTTAATTCGCAGTAGGGAACCGGGCTTGACGATTGTTTCATAGCAACGCGATTCGCTGGGAGGACGCAGGATATAGGTAGAGACTTCGGATTCAGTATCTGTCTGTTCTTCATCCACCTCTATTGCTAAAAATGAGTTCTTATCGGCGACAGAGAAATCAGCAATTTCCTCTAAATTCAGCTCCAACTGATCGCAAAGGTCATAAAAATTAAAACGATCCACAGGTTTGCCATTGAGGAAATTGGAGACGGTGGAGAGAGAAAACTGTACTCTCTCGGCTAAGTCTCGCTGACTCGCAAAACGGTTTCGCGGTAGTGCAGCTTTGACTGTTTCGATATACTGGGGAGCAACTTTTAGCGATCGCGACATGATTAAACACTTGAATCACCCTGCTGTGATCATAGTCTTCTCATCCCTCTGATCCCGCCAAGTCAGATATAAGTCACACATAAGTCAGGCAATTTAGATCCCCGACTTCTTCAAGAAGTCGGGGATCTGGTCAAGGATAAAAATTGAGAGATAATAATCAAGTGTATGCTTGCGGAAAATTTCTCCTCGTGTCCAAACCTCTCGTTCTCATGGATCATGATGGCGGTGTCGATGATTACTTGGCAACCGTCTTGCTAATGACAATGGATCACATCCAACCCTTGGGTATCGTTGTCACTCCGGCGGATTGCTATATTCAACCCGCCGTTAGCGCCACGCGCAAAATTTTAGACCTAATCGGATGTTCTCATATCCCCGTTGCCGAGAGTACAGTGCGCGGGATTAATCCCTTTCCTCCCCTTTACCGCCGGGATGCGTTTATTGTGGATCATCTGCCAATTCTTAACCAGAATGACGCCATCCAAACCCCTCTGTTGAAGGAAACGGGTCAAGACTTTATTGTGCGATCGCTGCAAACGGCTGACCAACCTGTTACCCTGATGGTGACAGGACCCCTCACCACTGTCGCCACCGCCTTAAACCTTGCCCCGAATATCGAAGCGAAGATTGAGCAAATCGTCTGGATGGGGGGTGCAATCCACGTTCCTGGTAATGTGGAAAAAAGTCTGGAACCCGGACAAGATGGTTCAGCCGAGTGGAACGCCTACTGGGACCCCCTCGCCGTACATCAAATTTGGCAAACTCAGATTCCGATTGTCCTTTGTCCCCTTGACTTGACCAATACCGTCCCGGTTACCTCTGAGTTTGTTTACAAATTGGGCAAACAGCGTCACCATCCCATTTCCGATTTGGCGGGTCAATGTTACGCCTTAGTAATTCCCCAAGACTATTATTTCTGGGACGTTCTCGCCACCACCTATCTGGCTCATCCCGAGTTCTTTACCTGGCAAGATTGGGAAACCACTATGATTCCTCAGGGTTCCAGTCAAGGTTGTATCCAAGTCGAGGCGGGAGGAAAACGGATTCGGGTGCTGGATACCGTCGATAAGACAGAATACTACTCCTATCTCTTACATCAGTGGGCAAGGTAACATGGAAAGTGTGATTTAAGTCACCTTACTCACGCTCAGCCGAGTTATCTGAGAATCATGCCTCCCCAACCCAATTAACCATTAACCCTTTCCTGGAAAGCGCTTGAGAGGTAATCCCCTGCCAGTCTCACCTGTTGGGTGAAAACTAAATGAGAATGGTTCATTTCTTTTAATAACTGTGATAATCCTGTATTATGAATGATAAAAACAGCAAAAATATGACAGAAGCGATTTTTGAGCAGAGTCGTTATCGCAACTCGAACCCCTCCTTGTCAGCGACAAGGGTTCAGACGCAGACTCTGCTCTTTTAAAGTTTCTACATAACATCCGATTTTTTTAACGCCGAGAGGATACATAATCAGTGCTGATTGACTCTCACCTAACCCCAGGTGAGACAAATTAGTTTTTTGCATCTTCTCCTATTGAAGGGAAATGAGAGTGTAACGGGATTTTTACCATGACCTATTCCATCGCATCCACAGAACGTTCCGTGTCCGAGCCGACACCGCGTCAGCGTTCTACTGGTGGCAAACCACCCAACTCGTCAAAGTCGGACTCGTCAACATCCAACGTTCATTCCTTAGCGGTGCTTTGGGCGAGGAAATACTATACGGCTGTTACCAACCAAGACCAAGATGAGTCAGTATCCAGTTTAGCGGCGGCGGATCTCAAGGAAACTGCCTCACTCGAAGCCAGAAAAAGCACGGCAGAGAAAATGATGCAAAAGCTCAACTTTGCCAGCGCCCAAGCCTGGTCGTTGACCGAAACGCTGCTATCTGAGGAAATTCGGCGTCATGGTATTAATCCTGAATTAGTCAATCCCTTAGAAATTGCGGCGGATACCCGTTATCTGTTTCAAAAGACGGCAAATGCTTATGCTCAACGCGCAACACCCCGACGTTTATCGGTGATTGTCGGTAAAGATTTTGGTAAAGTGCGCCAAAAATATACGAGTGTTGATCGGCGTGCGATCGGGTTTGTCAGTATGCAGTTCCACTACACGGGTCAAAAGCTACTGGATTGGCTCTCACCCGCTGAACAAAAGCTGTGGCTTCCCTATTTAAAGGTAATGGATGACCACATGTATATGCCCCTACAAGCGGCGTATGATGCGGCTGCCAACCATCCCTACAATTCTCCGGCGCTATTAGCGGTGCAAAGTTTGTTACCCATCAGCACAAAACTGGCTATTTCTGTGTGCCAACAAGTTTGCCGTCAGAATCCCAACTACGAAACCTACAGCGGTTCGCTGATGAGCAAAACGGTAAGAATTGCCAGTATCCGTGACGTGGAAATGTTTCAGGTTTATCTGTGTCTGTGTGTCTTAGAAGATGACATTCGGGCGGTGCAGCGAGAATTGTTTCCCTTATGCGTTATGCTTTATCCGCGTTTACGTGTCGGCTGGCGTTTAGTGCAAGATATGCTCAAAGCGATTGGTTGGGAAATGTACAATCGTCTACCTCCGGAAAATATGGCAACCTTTTTACCCTATCTGCGGACATTAACGGAGATGTTCTCCTGTGACGTGTTTCAAGAGCCAGAATAGCCTTGTAGAGACGTTGCATGCAACGTCTCTACAGTCTGGAAAAGAAGGGTTCTATAATTTATTAAGTCTGCGTTGAAAACTGCGCTAGCGTGAAGAGAAGCGATTACGACGAATGACAAACCATAAAGCAACAGCAACTCTCAAAAGTAGATCGCTTGAATGATTTCCTGTTTAAGTTAATTCTATCTGGAGTGGCACTAAAAATTTAGTTTTGAGTGCTTAATCTCCCTAGTTTGCAATTTTAGGAAATCTCAGCAATTTGTTGAGTGTTGCTGTTACTTGTCAATGAGGAAATAGAAATGAAATTTATCAGTCGGTTTTATACCTCCTAATTTGATTTTGTCATTGATTTTGTCATTGATTTTGTCAGTTCAACTTCTGTCATTAGTAAGCCTTTCGGCTTCAATTCCTAATGTAATCACCTTTGCGGGAAAGCACAAGTAAATGACATAGAAGTTTACGTTTCGATGATTAAAGGCTGTCGTTTATATTACAAAAAATTTACGAATCAGGTTCTGTGAACTAAGTGTTCGCGGTAAGTCGTGATCAGATATTGACGGGTTGAAGCCTGTCATAAGCGCCAAATTTACGTAATTCTACGGTAGCGATCGCATAAGGATGTCCGATTTCTGTAGAAGTATTTGAAGGAAATACAGGCTTTGCCGTGGCTTGATTTCAGGATA
>CAKZMA010000988.1 GCA_937127375.1 uncultured Coleofasciculus sp.
AAATTCGGCAACGACTTCATCTGACTCATAACCCGATGGACTCATAATTATGATTTGCCCGTCCACTAACTCCATGCGATACTCAGGATGTTCTGCTTGTAATTTCTCCAAGTCTTTGCGGGTTAGAGCTGTCAGAGAAGCCATAGAACCTCATTGAGTCTATATCTAGAATGATTTATCAATCCATTGTATTACCGTTGAGCGCAACTCGGTATTCGGCTTAATGGTACTGAAATAAGCATTTTAGAATCGCCGAAAAGGTACTATTGCTCTCCCTGCTCCCAGACGTAGCATGCTACGTCTCTACATGCTCTCCCTGCTCCCCCTGCTCTCTAACCCCACCACAAGACTTATTCAGCCGCCCCTAATTAGGCTCTTATCCCTGACGACGAACTAAGATATCTTGAGAGAAGAACTCCCGTTAAGAGAAAATCCTTTTTCAATGACTGCGACTACTCCCAACTCCGCCAAACACAAAAAAGCCAAAGCCTTGAAACCAGGGACTATCCGCCCTGCCAAGGAACTCTGTAGCGAATGTGGTCTGTGTGATACATACTATATTCATTATGTCAAGGAAGCTTGTGCCTTTCTTAACCAACAGATTCCCGAATTAGAAACCCAAACCCATGGACGTAGCCGGAATCTGGATAATCCCGATGATTGGTATTTCGGCGTCAACCAGGACATGATGGCGGCGCGGAAAATTCAACCGATTGAAGGGGCGCAGTGGACTGGAATTGTCAGCACCATCGCTATTGAAATGCTCACCAGTGGCAAAGTTGAAGGCGTTGTCTGTGTGCAGAATACCAAAGAAGACCGTTTTCAACCGATGCCGATTATCGCCCGAACTCCAGAGGAGATTCTCGCCGCCCGGGTGAATAAGCCTACCCTGTCTCCCAACCTGTCAGTCTTAGAACAAATTGAACAGTCGGGGATGAAACGCCTGTTAGTGATTGGTGTCGGCTGTCAGATTCAGGCATTACGGGCGGTGGAAAAAGAACTCGGCTTAGAAAAACTCTACGTTCTGGGGACGCCCTGTGTGGATAATGTCACCCGCGCCGGCTTGCAGAAATTCCTAGACACCACCAGCAAGTCCCCTGATACTGTCGTGCATTATGAGTTTATGCAGGACTTTCAAGTTCACTTCAAACACGAAGATGGTTCAATTGAGAAAGTCCCCTTCTTTGGACTGAATACAAAAGAACTTAAGGATGTATTTGCCCCATCTTGTATGAGTTGTTTTGATTATGTCAACTCCCTAGCAGATTTAGTTGTCGGTTACATGGGCGCACCCTTTGGTTGGCAATGGATTGTGGTGCGAAATGACCGGGGACAGGAAATGCTGGATCTGGTGCAAAATCAGCTAGAAACGCAATCGGTTACGTCTAAGGGCGACCGACATCAAGCCGTGCAACAGAGTATTCCGGCGTATGATAAAGGCGTTACCTTACCGATGTGGGCAGCCAAATTAATGGGGGTGGTGATTGAAAAGATTGGTCCGAAAGGATTGGAATACGCTCGTTTCTCGATTGACTCCCACTTTACCCGCAATTATCTCTATGTGAAGCGTCATCACCCAGAGAAATTAGCGGCGCATGTGCCAGAGTTTGCTAAGCGAATTGTGGGACAGTATAACTTACCCGATTAAGGGAGTTATCGAGCAAGGGAGTGGGGTTAAGTTGCGGCTTCAATCAATCAGTATCAAGCGCAACTGACCCTGACTCAATTTATCGGGTATAGTTTCAGCCAAACGCGATCGCACAATCAAAAATAGCCTTACAGTACAGTTTTCTAAGCAAGATACCCGACTTCTCCAAGTAAGCCTAGAACTAAAGTTCTGGCTAAAAGCTTAAACCCGTTTAAACGGGTTCAGAGACTTAAGCTTTAGCTGATACCAAGTTGCATTCAAAGATATAACTTTCTCTCCCCCTGCTTCCCCTGCCTCCCCTGCCTCCCCTGCTTGTCCTATCTACTATGTTTGAGCGCAACTCGGTATATTCCCATTTGGGGCGGATAAGTGAGGATAGTCCCAATTAAAGCTAGAAAAATTTCCCCAAAGGATTTGCCCACCCCAGTTTGGCAGGTTTTAGCGATCGCTGAGTGGGAAAGCGTGCAAATAAGCGGTCTAATTCACTTTTGCCGCCTTCATCCCACAGCATTTCAATCGGTTTAAATGTTTCAGTATGGGGAAAATCAGGACGGTGGCGAGTTAATCGTTCAGCGTATTGGGTCAACGGCTGAAAGTGAATCGAATAATAGAGTCTGTTGACTGGATAATGTCTAAGTTCAAAGCAGGGAAAAAATTCTGGAAAGCGTTCCCTGGCTTGTTGAAAACGGTTATAGATATCCCGTTCCCAGCGTTTGCGGGTAATATCATCAATTTCTATACCTTGCTCATTGAGGAGAATCATCGAATTATTGGAACGGTGCATAAGGGGAGGGAACTTGCTTCACTCTCTACTTTAGAAAGGCGGTGTGACAAGGTTATGACAAATTAATGACGATCTTATCGAGGGGTGACAAGGGAGTTGAGGTGTAGGCAGGGTATGGGGTGTAGGGTGTAGGGTGTAGGGTGTAGGGAGGGCTTCACAACCTTTGAAGGAATCTGGTTTTGACGTTAGTAAGGGCGGGTTTTGCTACAGATGTTATCGGTGAGATTCGACATTGAGTGCCTAAACCCGCCCCTACATCGTGTTGTATTATTTAGATTTGGGGTGAGTCAGGGCGGGTTTTGCTACGGATGTTATCGGTGGGATTCAAAGTTGAGTGCCTAAACCCGCCCCTACAGCGTTTTGTATTCTTGAGATTTCGGGTTAGTAAGCCAATGCCAACCCATCCCCACGGGGTTCAGATGCGGCAACGAAAACGCCTCCCTGCCGTAAGATTATCTGACCCTTGCCAAACCGTTTCCTGTCAGCACTCCGTTCAATGTCATGTCCCCGTTGGGCGAGTGCCAAGGCAATATGAGACGGTACTGTTGGCTCTAAAAGTACCTGATTTCCGGCGATAAACTGCCATCGTGGAGCATCCAGTGCCGCTTGGGGATTCATGCCATAGTCTGCCAGATTCACCACCATTTGTAGATGTCCCTGGGGCTGCATATATTCCCCCATCACGCCAAAGGGTCCTAAGGGTTGACCGTCTTGGGAGAGAAAGCTGGGAATAATCGTATGATAGGGACGTTTTGCGGGGGCGATTTGATTAGGATGACCCGCTTCTAAGGTGAAACCACACCCCCGATTGTGTAGGGCAATCCCTGTACCTGGAATCAGAATCCCACTACCAAACCCTTGATAATTGGATTGAATCAACGACACCATCAACTCCCCATCGGCGGCGGCTAAATAGACGGTTCCGCCTTTGGCTAAACCGGGTTGGGCTAAGGGAATTGCGGTTTGGGTGATTAACTGGCGACGGGTGTGGGCATAGTCTTTATCCAGGAGTCGCTCAACTGCTACATCCATAAATCGAGGATCGGCGATATAGCGCTTGGCATCGGCAAAAGCTAGCTTCATCGCTTCAATTTGCAGATGATAGCTGTCCACAGAGTCACGGGGATATTGACTTAAGTCGAATCCTTCTAAGATATTCAAGGCGATTAATGCCGTTAATCCTTGGGTGTTGGGCGGAATTTCCCAAACCCGTAAGTCTCGATAGGGGGTGGAAATCGGGTTAACCCAATCCGCTTGATGGGCGGCAAAATCGGCTACGGTTAATAAGCCACCCGTATCCGATGCGAAGTT
Source organism: uncultured Coleofasciculus sp. (assembly GCA_937127375.1). GTDB lineage: Bacteria > Cyanobacteriota > Cyanobacteriia > Cyanobacteriales > Coleofasciculaceae > Coleofasciculus. Next base: position 3,744 of record CAKZMA010000988.1, read on the forward strand.
GGCGATCGCACGAGCAATATCTCCCTGATAAAAGCATTCACCCCCGGTCTGGGCAATCTGGGTTAAGGTGTGAGCATGAGCCTCACTTCCCCACACCTCTCCTGGATGCGGCGCTCGGTTATTGGGGAAAAATACCGATTTAAATGGCTCAAATTCTCGCCCCTGTAGGGGGAGGAAAATCGCCTCCGCCTGTTTCCAAGCCATTGCCGTAACTGGGGAAACCGGATATCCTGACCGAGCATAACGAATCGCTGGGGCAAATAACTGCTCAAAGGGTAACTTTCCCCACCGTTGCCATAATGTTCGCCAAGCGGAGACGCATCCGGGTACGGTGACGGGTAACCATCCCCGTTGAGGGATGTCCGCCATTCCAGCAAAATGGTCTAAGGTTAAAGCTTGAGGACTTTTACCCGAAGCGTTAAGTCCATGTAACTGACCATCCCAGACTAACCCAAAGGTGTCAGACCCAATTCCATTGGAGGTGGGTTCAACCACTGTGAGTGCGATCGCGATCGCTAACGCCGCATCAACAGCATTCCCCCCCGCCCAAATCATCTCCATCCCCGCTAATGTGGCGAGGGGTTGGCTGGTGGCGACAGCACAATGTTTGCCCATAATTACCCGTCGCGTTGAAGGGTAGGGGTAGTGAGTTAGGTTATTCGTCATT
>CAKZMA010000989.1 GCA_937127375.1 uncultured Coleofasciculus sp.
CCTAAACCCGCCCCTACAAGTGATTCCCTATCCAGAAATGTCGGTTGGGTAATCGGTGTGAACGGCTTCTAGCTTCATCACAATTTTCGGCTTAAGTTTCTCAAGCTCTTGCTTGAGAATTCGTTTACTTAGCTGAGGCTGAGTGCTGGGCATAGCCGCATGGCTGGCATTTGCCCAATCCAGGAGTAGTTTTCGCTGAGTTGAGGCAATGGTGGCGGTCATCACGTTGGCACAGCGTTGGGGTTCAGTCAGGGCAAAGAATAAAATCCGGTAGTTTCCTGATTCTCCTAAAATGCGGATCACTTTTTGACCCATGGCTGTTTTCAGATCCAAATAACAGGTTAGCCAACGAGCGCCATGTTGCCGATTGTGTAGGGCTGTAATCCATAACACCATGGGATGCGGAGACATCAGAAATAGGAATTGGTTATAGCGGGTGCTAATGCGGCGGTTTTCAATATCGTCCTTGGTTAGCATCACCCAAAGGGTGCCTAATAGTTCCTGGCTGGTACGAATAATATGCGGAAAAACAATCGAGGCTTGGGGTTTGTTTTTGGGCCAAGACGTTTGTAAGCAGAGGTCTTCAATAGAACGAGCGGGAGGCTTCTTGGCGGGTTCTTCGGCTCGGGGTATTTTCGAGAGTACAGCACCAATCCGCTGACCGAGTTGTCGTCCTTGACCAAAACGCTGTTCTAAGGGTTCTAACGTCTGGATGACTTGCTCAATGGTTTGCGGGCGATCGCTGGCTTCTTTTGCCAGACAACTCATCACCAGATTTTCCAGGGCTTTGGGCAATTTTAAATCCGGTTTTGCGGCTTCAAAGCGACGCGGTGGGCTGAAGTGATGAGCTTTGTACCACCCGCCAAAGGAATTTGATTCGCCCACAATCGGCATTTCCCCGGTGAGCATCTCAAACATCATCACGCCCAGACTGTAAATGTCAGAGCGGTTATCGAGTTCTCGTCCCTCCATTTGTTCGGGGGAACAATAGGCTAATGTCCCCATAAACGAGTGGGTTTGCTCACTATTCGACTGGATCAGCTTGGCAATGCCAAAGTCCAGAATTTTCACCAGTTCTCCGAAGGAGGCGTCTTCAACCACCAGAATATTACTGGGTTTAATATCTCGGTGGATAATTGGGCTTTGTTCCCCTTCGATCACGATTCCCTTATGAGCGCATTGCAGTCCTAAACTAATCTGACGGCTAATATTGAGAAACCGAGGTAAGGGGAGGGATTGCTCGCGAATGATTTCACTTAAGCTATTGCCTTCGAGGAACTCCATGACGTAAAACGAAATATCATTCTCATCCACGCCATAGTCCCGGACGCGCACGATATGATTACTTTTTTCCCCAAGTAGCGCACAGATTGTTGCTTCTCGCTCAAAGCGATCGCGCATTTTTTGGTTGAGCAAGGTTTGGGATATGAATTTGACAGCGACAATAACGCCGCCAAGTAACATATCTTTAGCTTTATAAACTTGACCCATAGCGCCCTGACCTATCAACCCAACGAGTTGATAGCGGTTGGCGAGTATGCGACCATGATTAGGGTCTTTTGTCATGATTGGTTTAGTGAGAGCTTGGAGCAGTTGTGAACGATACCTATTTACCAGTTTGACCCAAGCGCAATTCGGCAAGTAGCATCAAACAAGAACTAGACCCAATAACTCACTCGGTTACTCGTTCCATTGTGCCCAGATTTACACTCTATCATTACTTCTGATTATAGGCTTGTGCTATCCAGGCTGTCGTTCTAGCGTTGCTTCCATTGTGCTGGTCAGATAATGACCCGCCATGATGCTACTGGAGAGGTAGTAGGTATTATCATCAAGTTGGTGTCGGGTTTCAAAACCACTACGTCTCTGACGATCGCTTAAAACCCAATAGCGTTGCACAATTGATTCTGGAGCGATCCAACCTTCGCCCTCAACACGACCCAAAACACTATGCTGTAAGACGAAGGTATACTGACGTTCTCCGGCATCAAGACGCCCCCGATATTGGAAAGAAATATCCTCGCGCTCATCGTCGGGAAAAACCAGTTTGGTTACCATCGTAAACCAGTTTTCTCGACCCCAGGCAACAATTGTTTTCCCTCTAACGCTTATAAGCGATCCATTGCGCTCCAGCCAATTTCCCTGGAGTGTCCAGCGTCCTGCCTCCATCAAAAAGGTGTGAGCCACAGCGTTACCCTTTGCCTCTAATCGAATAGTGCTGGTTGAATTTGTCCTCAACTATGGCACAATGCCTGACCAAGCAGATTGCCAAAATCGTAGTCATTAGGATAAAAAATAGGCAATTGTGTTTCAGTATTCAGTGTAGTCCCAAGTGGACAAGAAATGCTTGATTCTGAGTTAATTATTTAGGATGGCGCGATATTACCCAAAAGTACCGCCTGCTTCGCGCCCGTAACTGGCGGGAGATTCCCGCCAATGCCCAAGTTTCGCCAATAGGCTAAAACGGCAAAGGCGATCGCTTCTTTGAAATCTCCACTCACCCCCGCCTCATCGGTTGTTTGTATTTGTACGGATTGTAACCGGGTTTGTAAGCGCTGTTTGAGGTAAAGATTGCGGCTACCCCCCCCACATAAGAATATCTGGTCGGGTATCTTAGGTAAAAAGCGACGATAGCTGTCCTCTATAGACGCGACGGTGAGTTCTGTCAGGGTTGCCAATAGATCAGCCGGACTCAGAGAATAGGCTTGACTCTCGGCAATACTTATGTGTAAATAATCCCAGCCGAACAATTCTCGCCCTGTGGATTTAGGCGGGGGTTGCTGGAAAAAGTCATGGCTTAACCATTTGTTAAGCAGGGGTTGACAAACTGTCCCCTGTCGCGCCCATTTCCCGTCTTGGTCGTATGTTTGACGTCCCTGGGTAAAATGCTGTACAGCTAAATCCAACAGCGTATTTCCTGGTCCTGTATCCCAACCACTGACCAAATCTAACCAATTTCCTTGACAGGGAGGGAGGTAAGTAACGTTACCTATTCCGCCGATATTTTGGATACATCGGTGCTGAGTCGGGGAGGAAAGCAAACAAGCATCAATTTTGGAGACTAAGGGCGCTCCTTGACCCCCAACCGCAATATCAGCGACACGGAAATTACTGACCGTTTTAATCCCTGTGGCGTGAGCAATCACTTCTCCCCGTCCTAACTGAAGACTATAGCCTAATCCCCGGCTCTCCTGTATCCCTTGAGGGGGGCGATGGTAAACGGTTTGACCGTGGGAACCGATCAGCGTAGCAGTGGGTGGGTGGTGTTTTTGGATAGCTTGAGCAGCTTGGGCAAATTGTCGCGCGATCGCATCATCTAATCCAGCGAATTCTACCATCGATATAGAACCACCAGCACAGAGATTAAGGATTTGCGATCGCAGTTGCTCCGGGTAGGGGTAAGTCGCTCCCGCCAATAACTCCACCGTTAAATCGGATTCGGAACCAGCAATCTCCACGAAAGCCGCATCAATTCCATCAACTGACGTACCACTGATTAATCCAACAACGCGAGTCATAGTTTTTGCTGGGGGAGCAATGTAGAGACGTAGCATGCTACGTCTGGAAGCTGGGGGAGAAATAATTCCATTAGAGCTTATCCGAACAGTATTGAAACCTGTCCTAATCTTTATGGTGACAGCTATAGCTGTAGCAGGTAAAAGTTTTGTCGCTATGCCGTTACCGATTCTACCAAAAGTTGGTATTTCGTCGAAAAAAAACCTCAGCCGCAAGGCTGAGGTCTATAACCAGGGTGCATCTACCGTTTTTTCCTACAGCATGGACTTGATCCGATCAGGAAAAATCCTCAGTTTGGCAAACTAATTTCCATATCGCCTCGCCAACGCTACCGGAGGTAAAAAATTGTAACGGTTCATCGTCGCTCAACTGGGTACGATTGATCAATTCGCCTTGAACATTGAAGCGAGCGATCGCCACAGGACGCCAAGCCCGCAGTGGACAAATCATCGCACTGTAAGTCTTTCGCGCTAATAGTCCTTGTTCATCCGGTTCTGGAAAGACAGACATCTGCCAGAACCAGACCGTATTATGGCGACGTTCGACAAATTCGGGGTCAACGTAATAGTCAATGTCATTGTGATCACGGGCAACAAATACCCACTGGTCAGCTGCAGCCGGTAAAGTGGTGAGCAGGGTGGTGATACTACTTGCTATAATTAGGCGTTTGAGCTTCATTAAGCCTCCTCACTCATCGCGATCGCACCCTAACACTTGCAGCCGTTTTGCTCGTTTCACCCGCACCTGGGTATCATCACTACCACTGGCGATTAGGATATTTCTCTTTAAAACATTTATATCAACACTGTTGAATCTTTGGTTTCTCAATGACTGACCCACTTCAATACCACTTAAATAATTTTCTGCTCGTTCACCCTGATTAGTTAGGGGCCAAAGCATCATTCGTCCGTCATCGCCCCCACTGGCTAAGTAACACCCCCCGTTACTCAATGCCACAGATCGCACAGGTTGACCGCCATGACCATTTTGCCATTGGTCAATAATTTCACAAGATTCACCTTCAATCAGGCAGGATTCCATATTCCACAAGGTAATATAGCCTTGATTGTCAGCCGTTGCCATCAGATAAGGTTTCATATCCGCAACATCGATACTCTCAATATAATCATCCTGACCCCCTTCACGATAGGGTATGGGAATTGCCACATTATCTGGGTTGGGTACATTCCAAATAGCTAAGGTATTAAACCGTCCAGCAACCGCTAAATTTTGATTACCTTGTCCCACAAATTTTAAGGCATATATGGCAAATTTGAATCTTCCACTACGTATGGGTTCAACATTGCTATTCAGTCCAGTCTCGGCTTCGTTTAAGTTTTGTTGAATATCCCACCTAAATACCCAACCACTGCCATGACCACTAAAAAGCGAGCGTGAGTCATCTGTAAACTCTAATGCCAACACTCGATCATCTTTTTCCTGGGAAAAAGACATCATTAATTTTGGGGTTTCTGCCAATAAATTTAACAGTTGAATCTCACCATTTTCTAACCCAGCAGCCACCACGTTATTATCGACTGGTTTATAACGAATAACCCGCACAGCTTTATCTGTATCAGCAATCTTCTCCACTTCTGGATTAGCAAAGGGATTAAAAAAGCCATCGACTCGCCATTTAATTAAAGTTTCGTCATTAGACCCACTGACAACATTCTGGCTCATGCCATTAAATTGTACCGAATTAACCGCATCTTGGTGTCCAAAAAACTTATTATTGGGATTGAGCCAAGACAACCACCAGATGAAATATAAAAGTAGCAGTCCTCCACCCAGAAGTAACCAAGTCGGAATAATCGGATAAACATCTAGTTTCAAAAATTGACTCGTGGGATTAGTATTCCCTAGACGCTGATCCGATAACGTCGCCAATGCTTCTAAAGAAAGTTCCTTTTTCCGACCCCATAAATGGCGTCGGGCTTGAACTCTAAGCGGCGATTGAGCCGTTTGACCCGGATTTAATTCGGCGGGTTTATCCGGCAATTCTAAGGTACATTCCTGTTGGTCTTCACCCTGAATATTAACAGTAACCTGTTGCTGAAGATTGCTATGATTCTCAAATTCCAAGGTGTAGGGAACGGGTGAATTCCGCCAGTTGGGTATCCAAGCGCGTTTGGTGGGAATTTGCTGCTGTTTGGGAGTGGCGCTAAACTCAACCAACCCCATAGGTAAAACTTCTAGCGTACCTTCCACTTGGGCGGGGGAACCATGGCGATGAGTCGCCGCGATCGCAAAGGGATAAATCCGGCTGGGGGCTTGGGAAATGTCAGGAATTTGGCAAATAAATGTTTCAGTGACTTGTCCGTTTGGAGGGAGATACAACTGGCGTTCTGTTCCATCGACAATCCAGGTTGGATCTATGCCAGAAAATTTTAACGTAACATGGGTTTCTATTTGACTGGGATTATAAACTCGTACCGGAATTTCATCTTCATTTGCCGGATATTCTTGAAACTCCCGCACTGGCAGATCCAATTTTAACGGAATTGAACCCGTACCCTGTTCTAGAATCAACCGCAGCACTTCTCGGTCTTCATCTGGGAGTTCCATGGAGAAGACACGCACTGTTAGGTTCATCAATCCGACAAACCCCGGTACAGGATTATCGACAATCGCCACCTGAAAATGAGTAACGTCACCTGGAGGCTTTTTGGTACTCACTTCTGGGGAGATCTTGTACCAATCTGGAAGCCGATCAGCATCAACTCCAGCCGCCGTCACTTCCACCTGGAAACTGGCAAAGCGATCGCTATCATTAACGACCTTAACTTCAAACGAAGCGGGTAGACCTCCAGGCTTAAATCGAAGTTGTTTTGGGGAAACCGTTGTATCAATTAAATTATCTACCATTTATTTTTTCCCTTACGTCCTAAACTCCCTCAGTTTCCCTGTTCCTTGACACATTACAAATGACGAATAACTAACACTCTATATTAACCTATCAAATAGCTCATCTCGACGCGATGGTGCTGATGGGTTTGATGGATTGGAGGGGTGGGAAGGGGATGACGCCATCACCGTTGGTGGTGGCTGCTGTCCACGGGTTAGTTGTCGGCGACGCCAAGCTAAATGCAAAATGTTAATCCCTAATTCCTGGGCTGTACGCATTACTTCACGGGGAATCAGTCGTTTTTCATTAATTCCCCACGCCTCCGATAAGTTACCGATCGCGACAATAATTCCGCCACCACTTAAGAGTTGAATCGGTTTTCTATTGATACGAGGTGCTGTGGCAAAGAGAAAGGGTTGAGTCCGCAGTAAGTCGTGACGGTCTAATTTTTCCAGTGGCGTTAACTGGGTTCCTATACTTTGAGCAAACTCTTGGAATCGACCCGCGATCGAATTCTTTCGTCTGGCTAACTCTGTAGCAATCATCTCTCGTTCACTAACAATATCTTGTCGGCATTGCTTTAATCTTGTATCCGTATCAATATTGGGGTTATCATCGATTTGGGTTAGCGCCTGTTCGAGTTCTTGGTAAACCTTGCTCAGGTCTTTAATCGCATTGCCTTGAATCCAATGTTTCAATCCTGCCGACGCTTCGACTAAAACTGTACCTCCTGCGTTTAAATACTTTCGCAGTACCTCAAATTCTGATTCTCCTAATACCTGAACTTGGCGATCCGTCATAAAAAATAAATCATACTCTAAAATAGCTTGTAGTTCTGCCGATTGTAAACTAAATTCTCCAATTTTATCACTCCCCTGAAGGGCAGGGTAAAGTCCAGGGGTTGATTGCAAAAGATAGGAAAGATTTGATAAAATACTTTCTTGTTCATGGTTATCCACCGCTAACCCTTTGTACATGGCAACGTGAACGATCGCCAGAGGTCTAGCTTGGGGCTGAAGACGGTAGCGCAAGTCCAACTGGTTATAGCTAGGGGAGAAACTATTGACGGGCGCTTCCAGTTTAACGAGTCCGGTTTTGAGAAGAATCCGGCACAGTTCAACATCCCCTTCTGTGGGTGGATTTGCCTTTTCATCAATCCGAAATGTTTCGACGATGCGATCGGTAACTCTACGGGTACGTAATTCGGCGGGATCTCTAAATTTAACTACCAAATACACCATCAAGGGTTCTTCTGAAGTCGCTTCTGAAGAAATCCGATAGGACATGGGTTCTGGCACTACGATAAAATTGCCAAATAAATCAATAGCAAGTCCCGGTTGAATTTCGACCCAACGTTCATCTCGGTATTTCGCCACAACATCAGCGGGGGCGGAAACGACATGTACCCCCAACCCAAACACAATTCCGGGCTGATGTAGAGATTGGTAAAAGGTACTATGATACTGGCGATGATAGTGGTGAGCTAACTGCCAACGTTGGGCATCAATGAGTAAGCCGTCTGTGACATGGAGACGTTCAAATTGTTGGAGA
>CAKZMA010000990.1 GCA_937127375.1 uncultured Coleofasciculus sp.
TGGGTTCCTCTTGGGTGGGTTCCTCTTGGGTGGGTTGACCGGGTAGCTGCTTGATTTTGCCGCTTGATTTCATTTCCGACAGTTTTTTGGCTATCGTTGCACTATCTACTTCGTAACGCCTTGACATCCATCCTAGAAAGTCTCCAAAGGTAGCTGAGTAAATTTGAATCGACTCGATTATGTCAATATCGCGAATTTCTTTCTGCTGACGAATCTCACCTAGGTTTTCCATTTTGCAGGTTACGCGCTCACGGTGAAACTTGCTGATCTTACAACTCATCCCGTGATAAGTCGGTGTTGAAAAAATTTCTTTTTGCCCGTAGATCTGAGTGAATACCCACGTCCCATTATTGCAATCAACCTCATACTCGACTAAACCCAATTTCTTGATCTTGGCGTTTAACTTTTCAGACTGTTGGCGTAATGACTGTGTTTTCATTGTAATGTCCTCTGTTGTGTTCTGTACTTAGCATAACTCAGAATGCAAAAAAGTGTCAACTATTTTTTGAAACTTTCTTGCATCCCTTGCCCTGCAAAGGTTTGCGCTTCTACCTGGCATTCTATTTTTTTGATCCGGCGGCTAACTGTTGCCACGTCTACCCCGACTTTGGGGGTAATATTTTTCAGCTTTAGTCCATCTAGCCATAATAAGATGATTTTTCGATCGATTGCGTCCAGGGCAGTCAGATCGAACTGCTTTACCTGGATCATCACCTTTAGGCGAGTACGGCGCTGAATACCCTTTTGCGGGATCTTGGCGCGTTGTTTCCGGCGATACTGGCGCATCGTCTCTAAGTGTCTCTGCCTGTCTTTTGGCATTTTTCTGAGTGGTGAATGTATCAGCTTAGATTAACTTAGGTGCAAGAAAATGTCAACCCACGAAAAACCCACCTTTGACGCTGAGCGGAGTTGAAGCGTAAAAGGTGGGTTGTAGGGGGCGCGATCGCGTGGGTTAGACGCCTAGGTCGAGTTGGTCTACCCCATCTAGGCGGCACGCACGGGTAAGGAAGTCTTGGCGGCTAGTGGAAGTATCAACCAGCACCACTAATGCACGTATATGTTCCTTAATACGGTCTTTGGTGGAATCGTCTAGGTACTGGTGGATGCGGCAATCCCGTTTACCGTTAACCACCGGGTTTAGGCGGTTGTGTTTTGCCTGTTCCTCTGGAGACAGGAAATCGTAAACCCACAGCCAATAGAAGTGCGCTCCAAACCAGGAGAACACACGGCGGCAAAAGCGAGGATCATACATCCGTACCCACGGGTTAGGGGCGTCTAAGATTCGGCTTTTGAGATATGCCCGACGTGATTCAGCGTTAAACTGAACGCCAAATGCATCAGACCAAACCTGATTGAAGGACAAGCCAACTAACCCGTCTGTGATTTCTTGAGCCGTTTTATTTCCTTTGCGATCAAGTTTCCGCAAAACCTTCTCAAACTGGATCAGGTTCATCGCTGATTCGGAACGGTTTTGGCGTGGTGTTCCGTCGTTGCGGTTGGTCTTAACTTGGAATAACTGAAAACTCCCTCCCAGTAAGCGTCTTAGCATTTTTGGGATGCTAGTTGGAAGAACTGAAAACAACGTAGCTACTTGCTGTTGGGCAATCGCAAAAGTGCCATCCTCAAGTAACAACCCCTCAATAGAAATCGCGCCTAATTGAATCTGAGTAACCTTACCTGTTAATATTTTCTTAGCCATTAGCGCACTCCGAATACGTTGATGGTGCAGCCCCCAGATCACCGTCTAGGGGTTTTTGTATGCGTATATCCTAGCACCCCTATTATCACTTGTCCATAGTTCCCATTTCTTGCCACCTTCCGGTAGTTTATATAAGAGAAAATGGGCGAAGGTGGCAGAGGGTCTAACCCTTACGGTGAGCGGGTTTGAGGCGTGTTTTTTGAAATCTGCCTCAAAGTAACGTATATTAAAGCAAACATGAAAAAACCCACCTAATTAAAGTGGGCGTTAGACCCAGATTTTCCGGTAAAGTTTCCTTGATGGTATGATTGAACTTGATCACACCAATCCTCATCGTGACGGACAAAAAGCTTAACAAAAATGGAAACAGGACAGGAATGAACCCGCGATCGCACCACGGGAAAGCGACGGGTAGAAAACCGCTGAGAGGAGAGCGGAAGAAAGTCGCAACAACAAGCCTCTTGCCTAGCACGATTAAATGGTTGAAGCAAGAGGCAAAAAATAGAGGCATCAGTGTATCTGAGTTGGTCGAGGAATTAATTCAGATAGCTAGGGAAGTTTTAAGCTAAAACTCTAACTCGTCATCACTGCTTTCAAGTATTTCAATTTCGCCCTGTCGGTGCAATTTCTGCATAAGTTGATTAACCGCATCTTCATAATTTTTTACAACTGCTTTAGTTGCGATCTGACCATTATATTGTTCGCTCAAAGTGTTTAATTCGCTCATTGCCGAATCGGACATTTTTAGTTTTACTGACCCATCGCCCACTTTTACGTGAGTGGGCGAGATCATCCTAACTGGGATGTGTGGGAGTTTTTGCTTGATGATCTTAAGCTCATTGTTTGAGTTAATGTTGCACATTGCAATTCGTTCCTTTAGTTATCAATGTGGTTATGGCTTCAAAATGTACTCGACTGGCAGATGGGCTATCGACCGCTCTGGCAGAACAAACTTACCCTTTTTCCTCAGTTTCAGAAACTATATTTTTCTCAGATTCAGAAACTACATTGCAATCTTGACATGACCCGCCTGGATTGACGGCGCACCTCAGAAAAGCCGATCCGTGGTAATAAACGCAAGTTTTTATGTCTGTATCCTGATCCTTTTTTTGCTTCCCCATCTCCTGACTAAGCGCCTCGCTTGCATCAGTTAGTTGGGTTAGTTGGATTGATAAAGATAGGGTAATTTGCTCTACCAAGGATTGTCTCAAAGATGGTTCGTGATATACCTGCTCCTCTGTTTCGGATCGCGCCGCTACCACTCGATTACGATGGGCGAGCATAATTTGACTATTCAAATAGTCAATCGATTGCAAGATAGTAAACCCTTCATCTAGAAAATATTGATAAATTTCTAGTGAATTATTGGCTAATTCAAGGTTCAAAAATCGATCAATTACCCTGCCCAAGTATCGTAATACGTGGACTTGGTAGTCAGGGGAATTTGAGATTAATTGCTGAATTACTGACATCAGAAATACTATTTCTTGATCAGTACCCTGATTAGTACCCGTACCAACATTTAACTTACTTTCTGAATAAGCGATCGCCTCATTAATGCTAAACTGTCGGGATACCATGTACTCTAAAGTCCAGATATCGTTTATCCCTTGAACTTGCATTGCTTTACACGATTCTTTCAAGGCTGGAATGTTTGTTATTTGTTTTTTAGGGGACATTAGCGCTAAACGCGCGATGTGAGTATCGCGATCAAGATAGCGTTGAACGCTTACTCGGCTTACTTGCATAACACGATTGATGTAATTCCGGAAATGGCTGGTCATGATCTAGATTTAATTTTACTTTTTGCTTGCTGAACGTAACTAGCTAGGGCGATCGCTATATTGTAACAGCGCATCAAACTATTAAAGTAATCTTTAATATTACTTTCTTTTATCTGAGAGATCTTAACTTTTCCATCATCCCCGCCAGCTTGCTGTAAATATTGCGAGTAATGCTTTAACTGGCAACGGGCAAGCTTTTCTATATCAATGGCGTGCAATAATAACTCGTAGCAAGGGTTAGCGGCGAAGGGAAACTGCAACCAAAAATTATTGGTTGTCAGTAAGTGAGCGATCATTTCTCCTACTTCCTCCAAAATAACTAAAAGCCAAATAAATGGATCTAATCCTCTGGGTATTTTACCGTGTGCCTTATCTTGTTTAAGTCGCTCTTGTGCGATCAATACACTGACACCATTGTACATCTGGCTTAGACGGTTAATGATATCTGGATCGATCTCTTCTTTATTTATCTGGAAATCATCAGTTATGCTCTGTCTAAAGCTTTCTGCTTTGTATGCTGGGAGTGTTGCTAAACTATCCTCAAGCGCTGATTGAATAGAAGCCGCAACCTGGATGGATTCAGCCAAAAGGCAGGGGTAATTATAATCCTGACTAGCTAGCGTTAGCAATGCTGTTCCTTGTCCTATTCCCTGATTCTTTTTTAACCAGCGATCGCACCTATCTCCTAATTCGACGATTAGCTTTAAATAGGCGCTCGGTGGTATAGATGCCATATTTAAGGGATTTTGTTGATCTGTCTCTAGGTGCTTTGCTAAATTACCTAACTCTGCCAGCAGCTTGAGCGAGAGTCTCTCAAACCTTGCTGGGCTTACTAACTCGTGATCTGTTTGTTTGGACCAACTAAGAGTTAGTAATGTCTTGATCTCTATTGGATTGAACATGCCTTAAAATCCTCCGATTAGAGTGGCAATTCGAGTTGTTGATAATTGTTGTTGGCTGATAATATCTTTGATTATCAAAGATATTATCAATGAAATCGAAATAGAAATTTTGCAATAACTGATATACATCCGACAAAAAGAACTACGATTAACCACCTAGCAATGGTGAACTACCCATCACTACCCGACAGGGTTAGCGCGGACTTCTGATTTCACGGGGGATTGCGTCAGCTTAGACTTGCGCCCAAGCTTCGGACTCACATCCCCTCCACCAGCAGCAGTCCTGGTTCCCAAGACCGATAAAATCCTGATGCCCTCTGCTCTGATATTTGTTGAGGCATTGCCGTCTCTGTCGTGGTGAATGCCACAACTAGGACAAGTCCAAGACCTAACCTCTAGCGGCATCTCACTTACTTGATAATGACAGTTTGAGCAGAGTTTTGAACTGGGAAACCATCGGTCAATCTCCACCAGTACCTTGCCCTCAAATTCAAGCTTGTACGACAGGAAATTGACAAACATCTCCCACCCCACATCAGAAATCGCTTTAGCTAGTTTGTGGTTGCGAACCATGCCCTTAGTATTTAGGTTTTCGACTACGATGACTTGGTTTTCGTCAACAAGCTTTCTGGACAGCTTATGCAG
>CAKZMA010000991.1 GCA_937127375.1 uncultured Coleofasciculus sp.
AATTGTGTCCGACTACTGAGAATAAGATTTTCGATGAGCAAAAAAATGAACAACAGAACCAAAATTATAAAAGAAACCTTTGGTAATCCTGAGCAAGAGGGTTACTACAGTGGGGCTTATGTCTTCAGTGACGGCACAGCCGAGTTTGTCTGTGGATACCAAGCTCCGATTGGCAAGAGCAACGGTAGCGAAGAATACTATAACGTAATGCCAGCTACCCCTCAACAGGTCTACGCTAAATATGGAAAATCCGAAGACAGTGCTTGATTCGCCATCGATATTTCAAGACCCAACTAAAAATTTAACCCAAAATGAGTAAACCCGCATAAGCAGTTGCACCCAAAGCAAATGCCCCAAATCGACTTTGCCGTTCTTCGGGTAGTTCTTCTTTAATCACATTCAGGATAATTCCTCCACCTAGAAAGGCAAACAGTACCGCTAGGGCGGCTTCAGATATTTCCGTAGCTTGTCCAATTGCCCAACCACATAAAATTGCACCCGCTAAAACCCAGCGCCCTACCCGATGATAGGCGTCTTTGTGATGATCCCGCAATCCATAGTCATTGACAAAAAAGTGCAACGCCATGGCGATAAAAAAGAATAAGAGACTCTTGAATCCGGGTTCCTCGCGATGAATCAGTAGATAACCAATTAACAGGTTATAAAGGGAAAACGAGCCAATGTGTAACCAAAAGATTCCTTGAGAGAGTATACTCCCAGGCTTTTGCTGATTTTGTCGATATACTTTAACCAGATGTTCTAAGCCATAGAATATAGTTAATCCCAGAAGCGCGACTAAATAAACGTGGCTTTCCAAAAACGCGATCGCGAATCCTTCTGTCTGTTCAATGGTTCGCTGTCCCTGATTGAGTTCTGGCAATAAATGCACAAAAACATACGCCACCGATGCTCCCCCGGCGAATGATAACCACTGACTGCGAGGAATCACATCAAGAAAGCGCATTTGTCCACCAAATAGATGGACAAGCGCCAGGAGTATGGCGAAGATTAAGGCTAGCAGCGTAGTTAATGATACGTTCAACACTGAAGCATCTGCGATCGCGAATAATTGTTGTACACTCATTCCCCTATTTTTCTGAAACATCTGGCAATTCCAACACAGTCACCTGGACTAAGGGGGTAACATTAAAATCCGCCTGTAATAAATGGCTTTGAATTGCTTCGGTTAACTGCGTCTGAATGGTTTCCGTAGAAGCCGTTACCTCCGGATTACGCTGGACATAAACTATCGTCAGTAGCGTATTTTGTCCCTCGATTTTAGTCCGTGTAAACTGTACATTCGACTGTACCAGTTTTGCCAAATCACTCTCCTGCACCACCTGCTGAATCTCCGTTGAGGTACGCTGTTCGAGTGTGGTTCGCTGTAACGTGGGTTCCTGCCAAAGTTGCGCGGTTAACAACCCTGCCATGATAACCGCCCCAATCCCCAACCCCACAGGAAACAGCCACCGCTTTCCCCGGTTATAGCGAGCGCCCGTGGCGGAAAGCCCCACCAGACGGAAGACAATCGCGCCAGAAAAATTAATCCCGGCTAACTGAAGTACAAGCAGGAACAGACTATTTACCACCATATCCCAGCGTGCGATCGCGGCAGCCATTCCCACTAATCCGGCGGCTGGGGCTAAGGATGCAGCGACTAACACACCAACGGCGGCTCCGGAAACTAGACTGCTGCGTTCAGATTGGATGAGATTCAACGCCCCTGCGGTTCCGGCAATGAGGGGGAGGAGAATCGTAACTGATGATACCTTAAAACTCCCCATCATCAGACTGGTGGGTGCTTGCTGTTGCATAATCACACTCAAAATCCCCGCCACAACCACCGTCACGCCAATCCCTGCACCATAGCGGATCATACTACGCTTAAGTAAATATAAATCGCCTCGTGCCGTTGCGATCGCGGTATTCATAGCAGGTCCGGCAAAGGGTGCAATCAGCATCGCGGCGGTGAGTAGATAAATGGTATTAGTAAACAACCCAATCCAAACCACCACACCCGCACAAGCCGCATACCCCAGAAATCCCTTCCAAGAACCAACACTCTGCAACCCCGCTAAAAATATCTCCAGGGGGCTGCGTAGCTGCACCTCTTTCACTTGTTCAGGGGCTTCCGACGGGGGTGGTTTGAGGGGCATCATCCCCCGAGGGACTAGGGTTAGATGTAAATCCGGAAGCGTATCTAGGGCTTCTAGTAACTGCTCAACCTGACGATTGGGAACATAAGCAATCACAAAATCTAGCTTTCCCTCAGTATCAGACGCCTCAAACCGTGCCAGATTCGTTCCCTGATGAGCTTTAGCCATATCGAGAACCTTATTCCCTTGTCCTCGTGGCACTTGAATTAACAGTTGGCGCACCTCATCCTCCCATAGTTACCTGTCATTTAAGAGGAATGGCACGCTTAAGAGGAATATTGCTGACTTGTATAGCCAAGACATGAATTTCCCTGTCGAAGC
>CAKZMA010000992.1 GCA_937127375.1 uncultured Coleofasciculus sp.
CTGCAAACGCTGTTTAATTTAGAGATTGAAGAACAGTTTGGTTAAGCGTTGGAGAGGAAGAGAGTAGGAGGGTGATGCTGAGTGAGTATCCTCCCTCTCTTTTTTTTGAGATATATAGAGGCTTCAGCCGCAAAAGAATTATCACCTGGTCAGGGTGCAAGATATCAGCCTCTAACAGACGCGATCGCACCCGTTAGGCATTAAACAAACACCTGTGCTCCCCATATAGCGGTGAAGCATTTGGGGGATTACCTGTTGACGAAAACTGCAAACGCCTCTACCCATATATTCACCCATCCCCCTTCAGCAAAAATGTTTCTTGAGCGTTTCCCCCAAAAAAGAGATAATTTAGTCATGATAGAGTGCGACTCAAACCCATGACTAACTATCCCCATTGGTCTGGCAACGGCTATCAAGTCCTCCGCGAACTCGGACATAACCATCTAGGTGGCAGAGTCACCTATCTCGCCCTTCAACTTAACACCCAAAAACCTGTCGTAATCAAGCAATTTCAATTTGCCGCCTTAGATGCGAGTTGGGCAGAATTTGAGAGTGTTGAACAAGAAGTCTCCATGCTACGGGGTCTGAATCATCCTCACATTCCCCGTTACCTTGATTCCTTTCACACCCCTGACGGTTTCTGCATGGTACAATCCTACATCCAAGGACAATCTTTAGCCGCACCAAGGCGTTGGAGTCCTAAAAAAATCAAGCATGTTGCCCTTGCCGTTCTCCAGATTTTGGCAGATTTACAATCTCAAACCCCTCCAATCATTCATCGAGATATCAAACCGGAAAATATTCTGTTAAATGAACAGTTCAATGTCTATCTAGTTGACTTTGGTTTTGCCCGGACTGGTGGTGGAGACGTCGCGGCTAGCAGTGTCGTCAAAGGGACGATGGGATTTATGCCACCTGAACAGTTATTTAATCGACAACTCAGCACTGCCTCTGACTTGTATGGCTTAGGTGTCACCTTAATTTGTTTACTAACCGGGACAAAATCGGCTGATATCGGCAATTTAATGGATGCCAATTATCACATTCATTTCCAGCATCTAGTGCCGCCGATGCAACGAGGATGGTTGAATTGGTTAGAAAAAATGGTTGCTCCCCAAGTGGCTGACCGTTATCAGAATGCAGCGGATGCGTTAGCCGCACTCAGATCGATTAATGTTAACAGTTTACCCAAAGTTAGACTTAGCGGAAATACATTAAATTTTGCCGCGTCACAGCATGGAGAAAAACTGACACAAACGATTAGTGTGACGAATCCAATTCCTGATACAGTTTTGGCAGGCAGTTGGGAGGTTGACCCCCATTTTCGTGATCCCCCTCATACTCCTTATGATCACCCATGGATATCATTTACACCGCAGAAATTTGAGTCGAATCAAATTGATTGTGAAATTACAGTAGATACGAGCAAGTTGTGTGCAGGAGCAACTTATCTACGCCAGATTTTATTACGCAGCAATTCTTCGCCCAAAACCCATGCTCTCAACCTTCAAGTTCAGACAGCATCGCTGCCTCAACTGCCAAAACTTGCTGGCTTAGTTCTATTAGGATTAAGCGTTTTATTCTGGATGCCAATTGTACTCGTTTGGCTGGCTTATGTTCCAGAAACTCCCCTGCCTTGGTACATCGCTGTCACTCTTTTAATTTTGCTTTTCATCTGGTTTCTAGCTATAGATGTTCTCATAACTGCAATAACATCAGGTAAAAAGATAAATCAGATGAATCATTTTTTGGCTGTCACTGTAACTGTGGTGGTGTCTATATTTTCGGATATGTTTTTAGTGGCGCTGCCTTCTTTATCCGTTATAGGTTCAGAATTCATAAGAGAGATAGAATGGTTTCTCCCAGTTATCATAATTGGAATAGTATTTTTTTTGCTAACTTTACCGAGATTTACCATTGCAAAAGAGATAAAATCTACCGAATCTTTGTATTTTCTATTGTTTTTAGTTACCGTTTTATTATCAGCTACATCTATTGGCTTATTGCCAGAATTAGTAATTGTTTTTATGCCAACGCTAGGTGTACTAATGTTTTTGTTAGTGTCTAAGTTAGTGTGTGCAGTAATCTGGAAATTGGTAAGGGCGATATTCAGACATCAAAGTCAAAGAGGCTTTGACCAAAAAGATACTGCCGCTGCTATTCTGCTCAGTGGTGGACTGGGAATTAGTCTGGCATCTGGAGTTATCGGAATTTCAACTTTTTTATCTCAATTTGGGCAGCCTTACTTTGAACAATTTGAACAAATTTTTGTCTTAGTTGTCACGATTGCTCCTGTTGCCATTAGTGGCTATCTCCTGAGACAACTCATTTTTCACCAAATTCGCCTTATGAGAATCCTTAAAAAATATCGCGCCGCTGAACCCCATCTAATTAAACCATAATTCAATTAGTACCGTTTCTTTTTTATTGGTCATTACTCAACTAACAAGTCAATAAAAAAGGCTCTTCTAGACTAGCTATGATAAATTACTACAAAATAACCTCCATAATTTTTGCTACGCAAGAATCATGGAGATTCAAAAAAGCAATTCTAATAAAACAAGATTTTTATTCTGTTATATCCTTTGCTCTTGAAGGGTTTAAGCTCATTTAAATTGCTAATTTGCCATAACCAGTCTAAGAGAGCCATAAAAAATATGAATTTATTTCCTGATTTTTCCAATTACGGCTATCAAGTTGTCCGCGAACTCGGACATAATCGCGCCGGAGGTCGAGTTACTTACCTTGCCACTGAAATCAACACGGGTCGTTCTGTCGTAGTCAAACAATTTCAGTTTGCTCACACCAGCGTTAGTTGGTCAGACTATCAGGCGTATGAGCAAGAAATTCAAGTCTTGCGCTCCCTCAACCATCCTCGTATTCCTCGTTATCTGGATTCCTTTCAAACATCAGTAGGTTTCTGCATGGTGCAGGAATACAAGGATGCGCCTTCATTGGCAACCCAGCGAACGTGGAAACCGCAACAAGTTAAACAGATTGCCATCTTAGTTCTGGAAATTATCCAATACTTGCAATCACAAATCCCCCCAGTCATTCACCGAGATTTGAAACCGGAAAATATCTTAGTGGATGAGCAAATGAATGTTTATCTAGTGGACTTTGGTTTTGCCCGGACTGGCGGCGGCGAAGTGGCTGTAAGCAGTGTAGTCAAAGGAACATTAGGATTTATGCCGCCTGAACAAATGTTTAACCGTCAACTTACGGTGGCTTCTGACTTGTATAGTCTCGGTGCAACACTAATTTGTTTGCTCACTGATACCGCTTCTACAGAAGTTGGCAGCTTGATGGATGAAGCCAGTCGGGTTAATTTTAAACAGCGAGTTCCTTACCTCAGTCAAGATTTTATCAATTGGCTGCAAAAAATGGTAGAACCCAATTTTAAAGACCGTTATCCATCAGCTAAGGTGGCTTTAGATGCTCTTGTCCCTCTAGATGTACTGCACCCAATTAAAATTCCTAAACTTGTCTGGAGGGCAGGTTTAGTGGGTGCTAGTGTTGCCATATTGCTGCCAATTCTCATCAACGTCATGCTACCCAAATTCACTTTCAATACTAGCCTGCAAGTGACCACAAATCCCAACTCAAACGAAAATTTCAAACGTCTCTCAATCACTGCTAAACGGATTTATTTTTCAGTGAGTTTAGGAAATCTGCAAGAATTAGAATACAATAGCAGTTGTCAGATGTTTAACCAGGAAGGCAGATTGGTTGCGATGGGACAATCAAGACTCAAAGCCTCATCAGAGGGATTAAAGGCTTGGTGCTGGTACGATTTTAAAGACGCTGACCAACCGGGGAATTGGACATTTAAATTTTCTATTGATGGTCAAACCGTAGCGCAAAGAGGTTTAGTTGTTTTACCTTAAGTGGAGTGGCACTGAAAATTTGCATTATGAGATCGCCAAAACCCTTGATATACCGTAGGGTGGGTAGTATCCACCATTTTAGCTGTGCCACGCCACTACTGTATATTAAGCTGAAGTTCCCCCCTTTGGAAAATCGCTACATCGTATGCGTATCCAGGCTTATGGCGATTTAACTTTAGGCTTCACTCGCTGGGAGGACAGTGTATTTTATCGTTAGTGAGTGTGGGGAGAGTGGTAGGAAGTGCATTATAATTAACAGCACACACTGTAGCCAAGGTTGTCATTTTATCAGTTCCTTCAACTTGGCTAGCAAATACTGCACCAAGATAATGTTTAAGTTCGGGATGTTGAGTTTGAGCAATGGCAATAACGCTCTGCTGAAAATTTTGCGTTGAATTACTGGCTGTATTCAAAGCTTGAACAGGTAGCATTGGGGATAAAGTTTGATAGTAATACGGTTCTGTTTCTGTGGTGATTTTGACATCCAATTCAGCAATTGAATTGGCAAAATAACCTGATTTGAGATAATAAGCTTGCTGCGCTCGATTGATTTTTTCAATAGTCGTTTTTGCTTTTGCCTGATAATAAGCTTGCAGCGGTTGCTCAGTTGTGTCAATATTTACTTTTGCATCTTTCTGTTGGGGACGGCTACAGAACAAAAACCAACCATTACATTGGAAGTTGTAATTGGGCAACATCAAGGCGGTTATCACGCAACTGTAAAGAAAAATTCGCACCAGCCACCCCGACAGGGTAAAACCATGCTTTTGATTAAAAGCTGTTGGGGATGGTGAATTTTTAGTCATTTTTCCCTACCCTCCTGTGGCTAATACCTAAACCTGTAATATAGCAACCGCCACAACGGTTAGGACACTAAACGTGCATCGACACAATAAGCGGCATTCATCTGATGTCCTAATGATCCTGGCGACTGCTATAGTTATAGCGCTTCGCGCTGGTCTAGTTACACTTTGTTTGTACGAACATCTCATCTGGACTCAGCTTCAGGTACGGGAGTTGTAAATACACGCCTAGCGATTTGCTATAGCGCTCACCGTCTCAAAATAAGGAGGGCGACGCGACTAATCGCGAAAACTCTCATGGTGAGGTAGTGCGAGAGTTGTTAAGCCAAAGTCATTACCCAGTAAGGGTCAGATGGTGAAAGTCAATCAGTGTGCGATCGCGAAAAAAAGCGGGTCTTCCGGACAAGCGTGTGCTAAACTATCAGCTTTAATAAGCCAAACACTTTGCCACACAAGAGCTGTAGCTTTTAACTGCCTCAAAAGTTTCTTGAAATCCAGGTAAAAATAGTTAAAGCTATTGCTGTCCAAGATTCGGGTCAATCAAACTAACAATTTAGCACACTAACTACGGAAGACCCCCATTCTCTGGGTCTAACCCTAGGCTACCCAAGGGAATTCCAAATCCTTTGCCCACGGGAGGGAGTCTCACTCTTATCCTCCAAATGAGCGAACGGTGAGACTGACGGGGGCGCTGTAGCGATTTAAGTCGGCTAAATCCTGAAAGGTGACGCGATAGAAAATATGTTGACCGGCTGGTAGATTGGTCAGATAGAGTCGGGCAGTGTAGTCACTACTTTCTAATGCCGCCGGTCCGATCGCCCGTTGTGGGTTACGAAAGGATTCGCTGGTATCATAGTCTACAATCATCCGACTGACGCGATCGCTCTTGCTCCAAATCACCGCCTGATCACGACTCACGTCGCCACTCGCCACCCCATAAGGGATTTGCGGACGCATTTTCTCTGAAGTGACAATTCCCGGTGCTGTACTCTGGGCTAATCCTGATTTCGATAATAGGTTAGCCGTGATCAATCCGCTACTGGTT
>CAKZMA010000993.1 GCA_937127375.1 uncultured Coleofasciculus sp.
AGCGGTCCTTTCTCGAACCGTATAGGATTGCCCAAGATAGCATGTATCTCCGTTTTGTTAGGACTTTTCTCTGTCAAACAAGAAAACTTACAATTCTCTATATCCAAGTTAGTCATAATATTTGTTAAAACACTCTGTGGTTCTTTGACAAAGTCTTCATAGCGAACCAGTTGATAACTATGAGAAAAAGATTTTAGTGAGTAAGCTAGAATATTTCTAACACTCCATTGAATAGAACTTTTAGCGATATTCTGGGTTGGCATATATTCCTCTTTTTCTTGAGATTGAGCGATCAGCTTCTTTCTTCGCCACGAGTAGGCTACAGCCCGACTATCCCTAACTAAATGAATTAAATTTAGTTCAGTGTTCGTTGCTAAACGCAAGGCATGTAGATAGGATGGAGACTTAGAAGAGTCTAAGATAATTCGGTTATTTGATATCTTATGAACCGCCTTGTATAATTTACTTAATATATCTACATATACATTCAAATCTCTACTATATCTTGGCGTCCTCAGCCACTGAATAGCAATGAAAGGCGCAAAAATCGCCCGATCTACTGACTCTTTAAGTTCCATGATTTCATCAGCGTTGACATTGTGCATACCGCCAAAAGCTTCATCAAATACATCATTCCAGAATCGGCAACGTTTAAAGGGAGTGTAACAACTACAAAGGAGATTCTGCTTAAATCCAGCATCCCACACATGATCTAACTCTCCCACGGAAACAATATTTTCTTCTTGCCCTAAGATTTTATCAAGTAAGGTGCTGCCGCTGCGACCCGCACCCGCGATCGCTAATATTTTAACTGTTGTCACGATTTTGTCTCCCTAGTCAATTCTAATTCAGCAAGTAATCCCAATAAATGTATATATATGAGCACCAATCAAAAACTAGACAACGACATCTACTCGTTTGTACTCATCATGCCCTATTATAGGATAAACTAGGATTATTCTATGGAGCCAAAACATTGAACTGTTTTTTCTGTAGGTAGTAACAATGAGGATTTTGCATGTTGGAGCTTCGCCTTTACCTGAAACGGTAAATGGAGCCAATACCACCATCTGGCAAATAGCGAGGGAGCAGGTTCGCCTGGGACACCAAGTTTCTTTACTGCTTAATACCTTACCTAATCAGGCAGCATTGACTTGGGCGCAGCAGGTTGGCTTAGAACTCATTCATGTCCCAGCAACAACTTGGCGCTATGAGCCTGAGAAATTAGAATCAGTACTCAGGGATCAAACGCCTCAGATTATACACATGCATTCTGTGTTTCTACTGAAACAAGCCACACTAGCTAAAACTCTTGTCCAGAAAAGAATTCCTTATTTGATTACTCCTAACGCCATTGATACCCAACTTCTCCGGCGTGGGTGGCTTAAGAAGAGCCTTTATAGCTGGCTGGTGGAAAAGCCTCGATTTTATGCTGCTTCAGCAATTGTCGGGGTAACACCAAAAGAGGCGGAAGCGATACGTGCTTTTGTACCAGGATACCAAGGCATAGTCTCTTCAATCCCTAACCCGGTGAACCCCGATGATCTAGAAGGGTATCGATGGCAAGGAAATGTCACAAGAAAGCGATTGGTTTATCTAGGTCGCTTTGATGTACTTCACAAAGGTATAGACATATTAATAGATATTGCCCGCTGGTTACCAGATGTTGAAGTTCACCTTTATGGTAGTGAAGATAAAAGAACGAAACCATGGCTAGAACGACTGAAGCGTGATCTGCCACCAACGGTTTACTTCCACGATCCGGTTTTTGGAGCAGAGAAAGGCAAAATTCTTGCTGATGCTAGCCTTTATATTCAAACGTCTCGTTGGGAAGTCTTTGGAGTTTCCATCGCTGAAGCAATGGGTATGGGTGTACCTTGCGCTATTTTAGAGACACTCAACCTGGCTGAACTTTTCCATCAACATGATCTAGGTTTGGTGTTACCATCGCAACATCAAGAAGCTGCCAGCCTTTTGAGGGAGGTACTTAACCAATCTAGCTGTCTTCAGAAATGGTCAGAAAGAGGGCTAAATTTTGTTCAAAATCATTTCTTACCCAGTCAAGTAGCATCAGAATATCTAACGCTTTATCAAAAGATAGTTTTTGCCTAAAACTTTTGGGTTATAAATTAAATTCTTAACTAAGATAGGTAATTATCGAAAACTTTTCAGTATAGAACCTTCTGCATGATCTCCGGATAAAATCTCGCCGGTGTCAATTGCTCAAAAAGTAGACGTAACTGTCGCTGCAAATCGCAAAATTCATAAGAAGAAAATCTACAATGCCATTCCCACAACTGCTCTGGCAAATCCTGTAAACGGGTAGATGGAACTCGAACAATGAACTGATCCCACGGGATTTCATCTGCCAAAGGCAACATGCAATCTGTATCTATCAATACTGGAATCTTACCCAGAGAAAGTGCTTCATAGAATCGCCAACTATAATTATCCGCCCCCCGAACACAAAGGGCATAGGCATTACGCTGCAAATTATCCAGAAATTGGTAACGCCTATCCCCCTGTACACCCGGTTGCATTCCTGTTTTACCCCGCCCAACAAAATCAGTTTTAATCCGAGAATCTCGTTCCAAAACCTGCATCGCATCCACTCGCAGCGGGTAGCAACAGGTCATACGAATCCCACGAGTTGTCGCACAGAAAAAATTAGCTGCCATCTGACGAGTCAAACTTTTGGGCATCATCTTCCAAATCCTAAGTCCCAGTGTTCCCCCTTCTCTGCCACAAAAACTTACACTGGGTAAGGGTTCCTTTTCCCTGGGTTGCCAGTCGCGGATACCCAATTCCGCCATCAGATCAAACCCATCCCCACCGAGAAATGCTGGACTAATAATCACCCCTGTCTCCTGTAATGAACGATACCAAGAAAAGCGGATAATATAGTCAAGCCATTCTGGTTTTCGTCGCTCATGGCTGATATCAAAACCAATTGACGGTAATCCCGATTGGGACACCATAGTACCAATCTCGTCGAGTCGCTTAGGCTGATAGAAGGAAACATTAGAGGGTAACAGAAACCCATCAGCCTTTTCATCCTCAACGATTTCCAACGCCTCTTGCACAACCTGGTTAAATTCGGGAGAATAGCAACCACGCCATGCTTTGAGAATTGGACATCCATGAGGAAATTGCTCCTCTTGTGCTAGTTCAACACCCAGAGTTGTGAGTTTAAGTTTTTGTTCCATACATGAAAGGGTTTACGATTTAGTTTTCCCAAACGTCTTGGTAAATCTGATCCCATATTTCTCCCTTAACCTCCCAATCATATACCTCTTGCACCCTCTTTCGACCTGCTGCTCCCAAGCGAACTCGTAACTTCGGGTCATCAACCAAGCAAGTCATCGCCTCAGCTAAACCCTGCACTGCCTGCTCCGGATCAGACGCTGGCACTTTAATCCCCGTCTCCTCTGTCACATGGGTGGCAGGTCCGCCTAAATCCAAACAAATAATGGGACGCCCTGATGCCATTCCCTCAATACACGTCCATCCACCAGAGTCGTGCAGGCTGGGATGAACAACGATGTGGCATTCTCCTAACTTATTTATACAGTTCTGGCGAGGTAGATGTCCCCAAAACTTGACTTGCGACGCAACACCTAATTCCTCTGCTAAAGTTTGCAGCCGTTCCCGTTCTGCTCCATCCCCGAGTAGCCAATATTCAACGTTCGGTAGATTTGCCCGAGCCAAGGCACGTATTGCCAGATGATAGCCTTTCCAGTGCAAAAGTCGTCCTATGCTGATTAATCTCACCAGTGAATTATCGGACATGCTGTACTTCGTCAGAGCAACTATCTCAGATTTCGATAAACCTATCTGGGAGAATACCTGCACATTTTTAGCACCCAGCTTGAGTAAACGTTTGGCAGTCTCATCCGTTGCTGCTAGGGCGACAAGACTCCGCCTTGCTGTAAGCTGCGTAAATGGATCAGTTTCACCCAACCATTGAGCCAAGTCTCGCAGGGTTTCGTAAATTTTTCCCCGTAGACTAAAATCAGCCCAAAATGCTTTAGGAGCCTTTTCACCACCGCCAACCGGTCCCCAAATGAAGGGAATCGGTAGCAATGCCAGAAAGCTTGGAGACCAGTACTTCACGTAGGTAACATGATGCACCACATCAAAACCAATCTGGCGGTGCAACGAATTAGCGATAAAATAGGCTTGTATTTGCCAAAGATAGTAGTGCAGTTGAACAGCGCCTTGCCTCCCTCTCCAGTCTTCTGTCCAACTGAAGGGGTCGAAGTAGATAAAGCGCAGGTTAGGGACTGGATGGCAATTTAGCTCTGCCTCAATCGTGGAACGGAAAATGGTGCGCGTGAGAACCCAAGTCTGATGATACCGGGCAAGTACCAGTGCTGTATTCCAGCCGACTCCTTCCTCAGAGCCACAGCCCGGTTCACAGGTATAGGCAGATACTAGAATTTTCATTCAAGTCTGTAAAATTCAGTGTTCTTTTCTGTATAATACATTTACTTGCCTTAAGCACAAGTTTTGTAAGCTCAGGGCAATCAATCTTAAGGTAGGTCAAGTTTATGTTAGTTTTAATAAAGTAGTGAATTGTAAAAATGTTACTATAATAGCTACAGATTTTGTATCCCATTATAACAGTTTACAATAAATTTCGGTTTGATTTGACTCTTGAAGCTTTGCTAGTTAGATACCACAAATACAGGGTGATTTATCGATGAAAATTCTTATTTCCGCCTATGCTTGTGAACCGAATTCAGGTTCAGAACCAGGAATAGGATGGAATATCGCACGGAAAATGGCAGATTATCATGAAATATGGGTACTAACTTGGGCAGGTCGCCGTCCTGCCATTGAAGCGGAAACGACTCGTAACCCAGTACCAAACCTGCACTTTATCTACTACGGTTGGTGGGGTGAGCGACTTTGGCGGCGTAGTTTTGGACTCTATTTACACTATTACCTCTGGCAAATTGCTGCTTACACTATAACTTTCAGGCTCAACCGCCAACTTAAATTTGACCTCTTACATCAAGTAACATACTCTACCTATAAGATACCTAGCTTTCTAACATTCTTGTCCGTATCCATGATATGGGGTCCTCTTAGCGGTGGAGAATCTGCACCAAAGAGCTTCAGAAAAGACTTTAACCTCTTTGGTAAGGTTTATGAATTTTTGCGAGATGTAAATCGCTGGCTGGGTGAACATGATCCATTCGTTCGTTTGACTTTACAACGCAGTGCTTTGGTCTTAGCTGCTACTGAAGATACAGCAGCCAGGCTAAATCAACTTGGTACTAAGGATGTACGTGTCTTCTCTTTCGTGGGTTTGCCTCAGTCAGAAATCAGCCATCTCGCTGAATATGAATTACCCAAAAGTAATCCGGTTCGGTTCATTAGCATCGGTCGTCTTCTGCACTGGAAAGGTTTTCATCTAAGCTTACAAGCTTTTGCCCTTAATCAACCTAAACTTGACGGGGCAGAATATTGGATTATTGGTGAAGGACCAGAGCACAACCGACTGCAACGGCTAGCTCAAACCTTAGAAATTTCACCCCAAGTCCTGTTCTGGGGAAATTTGCCGCGAGAAGACACTCTCAACAAGCTGGGAGAGTGTCACGTATTGATTCATCCAAGTTTACACGAGTCTGGAGGATTCGTCTGCTTAGAAGCAATGGCTGCAGGTCGTCCAGTGATTTGCTTAGATTTAGGAGGACCGGCTATCCAAGTTACGAAAGAAACTGGTTATAAGATTCCCGCCCAAAATCCGGAACAGGTGGTGCATGACATGGCAGATGCGATGCACTCTTTAGCTGTTAATCCAAAGCTGCGGTTACATTTGGGACAGGCGGCTCGGAAAAGGGCTAATGAAATGTTTAATTGGACGTTTAAGGAACAGTTCTATAATCAAATTTATAAAGAAGTCTCGTTCAGCAAACAAATAGATACAGATTCACATGCACATCCTCAGCGTACATAACCATTATCAAATTCGCGGTGGCGAGGATGAATCCCAGAAAGCGGAAGCACGCTTATTACGAGAGCAAGGGCATCAGGTTGATGTGTATGAAGAACATAATGACCGAGTGTCAACTCTGAGCAAAATAAATCTTGCCTCTAGAACAATCTGGTCAAGAGAAACTTACCAAATCCTAACATCTCGGTTTACCCAACAAACTTACGATGTTGTTCACGTCCAAAATTTCTTTCCCCTGATTTCTCCCTCCCTTTACTACGCAGCACAAGCTAAGGGCATTCCTGTGGTTCAGACCCTGCGAAATTATCGCTTGCTGTGTCCCAATGCCCAATTTTTCCGACAAGGTCGCGTCTGTGAAGATTGTCTAGAGCAGTTTATCCCCCTACCTGGGGTTGTTCACGCCTGTTACCGAGGAAGTCGGGCAGCAACATCTACTGTAGCTGCTATGCTTACGGTTCACCGGGTGATGGGGACTTGGACGAATCAAGTCGATATTTACATTGCTCTGACTGAATTTGCCCGCCAGAAGTTTATCCAAGGGGGATTACCCGCCGAAAAGATTGTGGTCAAGCCAAACTTTGTCCATCCTGACCCCGGTTTGGGCGAGGGAGGCGGTAACTATGCCCTCTTTGTTGGACGCCTCTCCCCTGAGAAGGGACTGGACACCCTACTTCAAGCTTGGAAAAAACTTGGCAGCAAGATTCCCCTAAAAATTGTGGGAGATGGCTCCCTAACTTCCCAAGTTAGCAAAGCCGTGGCACAGATTTCAGGAGTGGAATATTTGGGGCGTAAACCTATAGCGGAGATTTATAAATTAATGGGAGAAGCAGCTTTCCTCGTCTTCCCCTCAGAATGGTATGAAGGTCAACCCCGCACGATTTTGGAGTCTTTCGCTGTAGGAACACCTGTTATTGCCTCTAACTTGGGAGCGATGAGTAGTTTGATTAACCCCTACCAGACAGGTTTGCACTTCCGTCCAGGTTACTCAGAAGACCTCACCGCACAAGTGGAGTGGGTTTTATCCCACCCCACAGAACTAACTCAGATGCGCCAAGAAGCAAGGGCTGAGTTCGAGGCTAAATATACAGCTACTGAAAACTATCGACGACTCATGGATATTTATCAGAAAGCTATGGATAGTCGGTAGTTTTCTTAAATAAAATTCACCTGAACGACTAGATCATTATAATCGCGATCGCCTCCACCAAATTTATCCTCAAACCCAAAGGTATTATCCCCCAAAAGGCGGACATGATCTACCCCATCCGGGTTAGCCCCTATAAAGGCAAAATAAGCCATC
>CAKZMA010000994.1 GCA_937127375.1 uncultured Coleofasciculus sp.
GAGAGATGGCGGTTCTGGAAGTTGTTCGCCAGATTTTAAGGGGGTGCGATCGGCGACAGGGTTGGAGTTGGAAGCCGAACATCCAAACAGTATCAGACTCAGGGTTATTCCGAATAGGCGAATATGATAGTTCATGAATCAGTAGGGTTTGCTGAATAAGTATTGGTGCAATTAATGATAAATATCCTAACTGTTTAGCACTGAACCGAGGTTCTAAGAAACTCTGGTTAATGGCGCTTTTGTTGGTAACTTGCCCGCCCGTTGTAGTTGTCGCATCAATTTCCAGCTAAGCAATCCTAGTATATATAACTCGCAAAGAAGCAGGGGTAAGAGGAAAAATTCAATGCCAAACTTCCCCAGGGAGAAAGCTATGGTTATTCCGAGAATAGTTATACCTGGAATGCTGATCATTGAAAGGATGGAGTTGCCAAGGGATGTCCGAATTGCGAGTTGAGCAATCAGTGCTGCAACGATGAGAGTGGTGCAGAAAATGATAAAACCTAGACTGAATCCACCGTTTTTACTGTATATACTGGCGCTAAAGCCCCTAAGACCAAGACCAAAATTCTCACTAGCGAAATTAGCGACAACAATCCAAAAGATGATTATCCCCGGTATGCAGAGGTTTGAGAATATAGGTCTGCGAGTGGGTGCAAGCATCATCAGTTGAGCAATTGCGGCGAAAATTAAAATCATACATGCCTCCAAAGGAAGCGCCAGAAACACTTCCCGTTTAATATGCTTGAAATAAGCATCGGGCCAACTCCAAACCCAAGGAACAATGCAAGGGACAGTAATCAGTAGATTAATGGCAAGGGTGAGCAATGCCGGACTTTTTTCATCCCATAGCAAGTCATGGACTAAAGCGCGATTCCAGAAATTCTTGCCCCTTGTTAGCCTCTGTTGATGGTAGCGTGTCCAATCCAGCAAAGCTTGGCGGCGCGGTGACAGTGCGACGATGAGAAAAAGGAACAAACAGAGCTGACCAAGAGACGGACCAAGTACCCCAAAGAAGTGATTGCCCCAATCGTAATCTGAATCATAGCGGTGATGGTCTAAAGCCGAGCCGAAGCGCAAGACCCCAAAGCATACAGCTAGCACATAACTTTGTCGCTTCGTCAGCAGCGTTGCATTAGGGTTAGGAAAACAACGTTTGAGAGCTTGCCAAATCCAGTACGTCCAGAAGGCATAGTTAAATAAAATCAATCCGATTAAGGTAATAAGTCTTTCTCCGACGGGAAAGTAAAACCAGTGTACGAATTGCAAAGGGAAACCGATTAAAATGAGTAGAAATTTCGCATCCTCAAAATTGTTTAAATGATATTCAGGAGATTCAAAAGCGATGGAAACCAAAGTGTTAGCAGGCGAAAGCAGGTATTGAGCATGGGTTTTATCTAACAAGAGAGTGAGCCAAAGAAAGGCCCAAACCATACCACTAAACAACCAAGGCTGAATTCCACTAAGCCAGTTCCCCACTAGAGCATAGAGCAGGGCAACACTGTAAAAGAAAAAGCAGCCAACAACTAAAACTCCGTAGAAAATGAAAATTCTGCTCAAGTGAATCTGACTCGTTAGTCCCGCCCACAAATGCAAGGGTAGTGCAAAAATAATGATGCCATAAAGTACGATTGGCACTCCCAGCATCTTACCGATGAGAATACTCTGGGTTGATCGAGGACTAAAGCGAATGAAGTCAAGCGTACCGTTTTTTTTCTCGCTGGCTAAATCCTTAACAAGCAGATAGGTTCCCGCGACAATTAGCAGCCAAATCCCGACTAAACCGAGATTGAGAAAGATATTTTTCCACCAGCTTTGCCAGTTAATCGGAGCAGAGGTAGACGATGTTGGACTCCAGCAGTACAGAATTACTAATAGTTGAGCGATCAGAGAAATGGCTAGAGCAATCCCCAAATTGGAGAGATTGAGGCGACTTCCGAGTTCTCGGAAAAGTTGCGGATTCCAGTTGCAGATGCGATCGCGTAGAGTAAGAAGCATAGTAGTTCATTTGGTTTGTGGCTTTTGACTTTCCCTTTAGGATTCCCGTAAAACATAACCGACACCCCGGACGGTTTGAATCAAGCGCTTGTCGCCCTCATCTTCAATTTTAATACGTAGATAACGGATATACACCTCAATCACATTCGACTCACCTAGAAAATCGTATCCCCACACATTTTCCAGAATCTGTTCGCGAGTTAAAACTTCACGGGGATGAGTCATCAAATACTTCAGCAGTTCAAACTCTTTCATGGTCAAATCAATCACTCGTCCTCCCCGCATAGCGCGGCGCGTCGTCAAATCCAACACCAAATCCCCAAATCGGAGTTGTTCACTCGTATTGGTATCCGGTTCTAGATACAGACGTATCATCTGCAAAAAGGCATCAGCGCGATAGGGTTTTAGGAAAAAATCATCAGCACCCGCTTCTAAGCAGGCGACTCGATCCTCAATCGTGTCGCGAGCGATGAGTAAGAGTAAGGGAACACGAGAACCGGCTTTTCTCAGGCGAGTACATAAATTGAGACCGGATTCGCCAGAACCAGAAAGCGATTGATCCACAACCATCATAGCGGGTTGGAGTTCACAAGCTTGATGCCAGCCACTAGGCGCATCTGTCGCGATAACCGTATGATAGCCAGCTTCTATTAGATCTAGGCTCATGCGTTGAGCCAGGGTTTCATCGGTTTCTACAAGCAAAACACAGGGATTACCGTCAAGGGGAGCAGATTGCATAGATGGCGCTGGTGGTGAGTCGTTGGGTTTAACACCGGAATTTCCTCTATTGTTCTAGCATGACTGGGCGCGTATGATTCCGCCCAGAGTGACAGAAATAAATTAGCCGTTCAAATCCCCCTTGTTCAACTTCTGCCAAGGTGTACTAGCAGCCGTCACTCTCCTGCTAATCTCAGAACATCGTCAATAATCTTGTCAGTTAACCACATTCCCTGAGTCCGAAGCCTGATGATAATGGGTGCAATTAATGGTAAATATCCTAACTGTTTAGCTTTGACCAATACACCAAGAGTGCCTGTGTATTTTAATCCATACAGATTAGCGATACGTCGCGCCAATTGATCATCAAAAACCAGTAAACTGTCTGGGTTTTCTAAGCCTAAGGCTATCACCTCAGCTTCACCCTGTCCTAAATCAACGACAGCAGGAATAAGGGCAGCGGATGCAACTGAACGAATTTGAATCCATTCGATAGCGTTGACTGTTGGTACATCAACCCCTTGCCGTTTACCGACTTCTAGTTCTTGTGGTACAGCAG
>CAKZMA010000995.1 GCA_937127375.1 uncultured Coleofasciculus sp.
CAAACCTTTCCTGACGACTGGATTTTTTGTGGGTCAATAACGTCTAAGTATAAACAAATTGGCAATGCTGTACCTGTTGGATTGGCACAAGCCATTGGCACTTATCTTTACAGTTTGATTCAAGGAGATAAACCGCGAGGGAAAGAACGGGTTGAACAACTGGTCAAATGCCCTTGCATATCCAATTAATGAGTTCATCCGGGGATGTTGTCGATGAAGTCTGGCGTCAGCAAAAGCCCGGAGTTCAAACTCCGGGCTAATAGCTTAAGTCCATTAAAATGGACTAGAAGTCTTAAGCTGTTCGGCATTCAAACCTGAATGTCTAGAATGGCTCTCATCCTGGTAGTGTGTTTAGCGAAGCCATGCCGCAGGCTTTGCATCTTGCTCACTACCTATACCTAATTTATATGCATGACAGCTTATCCAGTCGTCGTTAGACGACTTGAACTTTTAGCCAGTGGTTTAAACCACTGTCTGGTTAACTTTCTTGATATTCCCAAACTATCCCAAAATTCACACGTCTAATTAATCCTTAGAGGGCCATGTAGTGATTAAGTGACTGACAAACATTGCTAAACATCCAATCCGATCACCCTAAATTCCGGCAAATACTCCACCGTAAACTGATAGGACAACTCCTGACAAGAAAGGGAAGGCAAAGTCAGCCACCATTCCAACACACCCAATTCACCGATTTCCACTGAAGGATTAGCATCAGTCAGCCGAACTTTGAGTTGGGAATGACAACTTACCGGGAGTTGTTCCATCACCTTAACCTGTGCCTCTTGCTCCCGTAAATTTGCCACCGTTAACCGATACCCATACGTCGCCACTTCCCGCTGCTGATTCCCAATCAGCTTCTTATCTATCTGTCGTTCCACCAGATACCGCTCAATTTTCAGCCCATCGTCCACACCTAAATCGATTTGAAACTCTTGACCCGGGGCAATATTCTGAATTTCGCTAGTACCAATAAACGTATTATCGCGAAAGATAGTTATCTGTCCCGGTAATAAAGTAACGCCATTCAAGGGATTCATCACCGTTGCTTTCAGGTAAGCAAAATTAAGTTGGCGCGACATCGCCACATACTCAGCCCGACAGGGATAATCATCTCTGTGGAAAATGGCAACCTTATGGCTCACCCCATCACTGGGAATCGTTGCTTTACTGTCCAGGGTAAAGGTAACAATACCCTTTTGTCCCGGACTTTCCTCCAGTTCCTTTTGGGCTCTCAACCGCTCTAACTCTTCATCTATCGTCGGTTCAGGTTCTGGCGCTATTCCTGCAAATGGCATATTCACCATTGGGGGGCGGGGTGCGTTATGCTCCTTTGGGTTGGTTGTTGTCCGATTTGCCAAAGCGCTAGGCTGTTGCAGATCAATATACCAGGGTGTAATTGGCGGAATTTGTCGCCCTACCCCCGGTTGAGCGGTGGAAAGGGTAAGCGCTACACCTAACCAATCCTCACCCGTGGTTTGGGTAATTTGAGCCAGGTAACTGAGTCGGGCGGTTTGCTGGCTATCTTGCCAATGGACATCATAGACGGGTTGCCAACTTGCCCCCTTAACTCTATAAGAAACTTCTAGCGCCAATTCACCCGCCCCTGCTGGTTCAAGGGTGATAATGATACTAAAGCTGTCATGAATCTGGGGAGTAGAGAGCTGCTGAAACTGCCCTCGCACCGCTTGTAACTGAGAGTTGACCTGTTTCTGATCCTGATCCTGTTGCGCGATCGCACCCGATAAATTCTGCCACCGTTCTCCGACAAAATCCAGCAATTCCCCGATTTGAGTCAAGTTCAACGGTTCAGGATTTTGGGATTTTGTCAAGCGTTCCAGATACTGATTGCCTAAATTTTTGATAAAATTCCGCTGTAAATTCAGCAACGTCAGCATATCTTGTCCCTGACGTCTTTGATCTTCTAACTGACCAATTTCTTCAGACAGTTGGCTAACTTTGGGATGAGTCGCTTCACGAGTGCTGGTTTTTTCCGTCCGTACCTCCAATAATCGCCCCCTTGCATGACCCGTACTCGACACCTGAACGGACTCACTCAGCAGGGTTACGGGCAAATTAGCAATCACCAGTTCCCGTTCCTCACCTGTTAGCTGCACAACGCCTCGGCGCGTAACTAACGCCTGGTTATCATACACTGTAACATTACAAATTTCCGTTTCTACCGTCTTATTCATCCGTTCTTCTTTGTCCTCAAATCAAGCTCCCTACATTCATATCGGAGCCTGAATATAAACCCAAAAATTCAACGTCAAAATACTTAATGTTCAAAACATGATTTTTGACGTTTTAGTACACCTGATTTATCCTCATTCCCAGTCGGTCAATCAGGACATTGCCGGGAAGGTGAGCCATTGCTCACTCTATCAGCCACTATCTCCTGACAAATGCTGAAAGACCTACTCTTAACCACTGTCTCTTTCCCTACTCCCAGACGTGCCATGGCACATCTGGAACATTGCGATCGCAACCGAAAACATGTCGGTCTATGAAATTCATTTTACCGATTCAGGGGTGGGATTTCCGCTAAATCCAGAATCTGGGGAATCAAATCTTCTCGCTTAATCACCATAATATGCACACCCTGACACAATTGTCTCGCGAGTTGGATTTGTTCAGCGGCAATTTTCATCCCTTCTTGCAGTGGATCGGCGGCTTCTGCCAGTCGATCAATAATAGATTGGGGAATGTTGACACCAGGAACGTATTTATTCAGAAATTGTGCATTTTTCGCCGATTTAATCAAAAATATCCCCGCTAAAATCGGCTTATCGGTATTCGCCGCAATCTTATCCATAAACTTTTCCAGCCGCTGGAAATCAGCAATCAGTTGACTCTGGAAAAACTGGGCACCCGCTTCTAGTTTACGCTCAAACCGACGTTGTAATCCAGACCAACTTTTTAACTGAGGGTCAACGGCGGCTCCAGCAAATAACTCTGTTTTTCCATCGGACAAGGGCTTATCATTAGCATCGAAACCGTTATTGAGTTTACTGATTAGCTGGAGCAAACGTACTGATTCTAGATCAAAAACGGGCTTGGCGTCAGGATGATCCCCGACTTTTACCGGATCACCCGTGAGGGCAAGAATGTTACGAATGCCCAAAGCCTGCGCCCCCATCAGATCCGCCTGTAACCCCAATCGATTGCGATCGCGGCAAGCGATCTGACAGATCGGTTCTATCCCATGTTGGACTAAAATAGCGGCGGCGGCTAAAGAAGACATCCGCAACACTGCCCTAGATCCATCGGTAAGATTAACCGCATGGACACGATTCTTCAGTGGTTTTGCCAAGTTAATCATCTGGCTAGCGTCACCTCCTTTGGGGGGGCTAACCTCTGCCGTAATTAAGAATTCCCCTGATTTAACGGCGTCTCGGAATGAGGGTTGAGTAAGGTTTGTCATTTGTCATTCGTCTTATGTCATTCGTCATTCGTCATTCGTCATTCGTCATTTGTCTTATGTCATTGGTAATCCGTTCCCCC
>CAKZMA010000996.1 GCA_937127375.1 uncultured Coleofasciculus sp.
GGGGGAAGCGGGGGGAGTTCACTCAAAACGTTTCCAGTTAACTGTTCCCTGTTCCCTGTTCCCTGTTTCCTGTTCCCTATTCCCTGTTCCCTATTCCCTGTTCCCTGTTCCCTGTTCCCTGTTTCCTGTTCCCTATTCCCTATTCCCTGTTCCCTAACCATCGACAAATGACAAATGACAAATGACTTGAACCTTCTAATTCTACAAGACTCGGCTCTGGCAACAGAACCAATACTGTCGTTATTATCTGAAGCTGGGCTGACGGTGACGTGGCAGCGCGTCAGCACAAAAGCGGAGTATTTGGAACACCTGAATCCAACGGTTGACCTAATTTTAATCGACTATCCTTTAGCCGAATTTGATGGGATCGAAGCACTGTCTTATTTGCAAGAACTGGAGCTGAATATTCCTGTAGTTATCATTAGTCATAGTAACCGTGTGTCTATCGCTGTCGATTATATGAAAGCTGGCGCAACAGGCTATCTGCTTCACGAGCAAGTGCCACAGCTTTCTCAAGTTGTCAAGCAGGCATTAAATGCAAAGGACAGTGAATCCCAAGTCAAAACCCAGGATACCCTTGATTCTGTAGATTTAAAGCAACAGTTGCAAGTCCAAACCGCAGCAGTAGCGAAACTCTCAGAACAAACCCAACAGGACAATTTAGAAAAGGAAAAGATAAAAGCAGCACTGGTCAAAAGTGAGGCACAGTTTCAGGTTTTAATCTCCAAGAATCCAGATGGAATTATCGTAATCGACACCGGGGGTATTGTCCGGTTTATCAACCCAGCCGCCCAGTCACTCTTTAGTCGTCAAGAAGACGAACTTTTGGGTCAAGTCTTGGGCTTTCCAGTCGTGGGCGAGGATAACACGGAAGTGGATGTGCGGACAGGTACTGGAGAAAATCGAGTGGCTCAGATGCGGGTGGTGGAAATTGAATGGCAAGGAAAGGAAGGCTACCTGGTTTCCCTGAGAGATATTACTGAACAAAAGCAAGTAGAAGAAGAGAGGATTCAACTCTTAGAAAAAGCCGAAGCCGCCAACCGGATTAAAGATGAATTTCTGGCGATTGTGTCCCACGAATTGCGTACTCCCCTCAATCCAATTCTGGGCTGGTCAAAACTACTGCGGACGAGAAAAATGAATCAGGATAAGGTGGATAAGGCTTTAGAAACGATTGAACGGAATGCTTCCTTGCAAGCCCAACTCATCGATGATTTACTGGATGTTTCGCGGATTTTACGCGGTAAGTTGAACCTGCAAACCTTGCGGGTAGACTTGGCGCGGGTGATTCAAGCGGCTATTGAAACGATGCGTTTAGCCGCCGCCGCCAAGTCGATTGAGATTGACACCCAATTGGATTCAACGGTAGGATTTGTGTCGGGTGATCCCAACCGCCTCCAGCAAGTGGTGTGGAATTTGCTTTCCAATGCGGTGAAGTTTACGCCCAGGGGGGGACGCATCACGGTGCGATTGCAAGCAATTGACTCCCAGGCGCAAATAAAAGTCAGCGATACCGGGCAGGGAATCAGTCCCGACTTTTTTCCCTACATCTTTGATTATTTTCGGCAAGAAAATAGTACCACAACCCGGAGTGTTGGTGGGTTGGGGTTGGGGTTAGCAATTGTCCGCCATTTGATTGAACTGCACGGGGGGAGAATTGAGGCAGAAAGTGACGGAATTGGACAGGGCGCAACGTTTACGGTTACGTTACCTCTACTGTCAGATTCGCCCATTAATACTCAGAATTCCTCGCCCGATGATGAGGGTTTAGATTTAACCGATGTGACGGTACTCCTGGTGGAGGATGAGGTGGATACGCTCGACTTGCTCACGATTATCTTAGAAAGCTATAGTGCCAGGGTTAAGGGGGTGACTTCAGCAAATGAGGCGCTTTTTGTGTTTTCTCAAGGGCAACCTGATGTGCTAATTAGTGATATTGGGATGCCAGGAATGGATGGCTACGAGTTAATTCGCCAGGTGAGAGAACTCCCACCCGATCGCGGCGGGTTAGTTCCAGCGATCGCACTGACGGCGTATGCAGGAGAAACGGATTACGAACGGGCATTATCGGCGGGGTTTAATCGTCATCTCTCCAAGCCAATTGAACCCGATCAGATCGTGGATGCGATCGCGAATTTGATTCAGTGATAAAAACGCCGGAAACGATGGCTTGGATACTGCTGGCGAATCAGGGGTCAGACCCCTGATTCGCCAGCAGTATCAAGGGGGGCTAGGGGGGATCTATATACTCGACATAACCTCCCGCGCGGCTTCTAGCGTGCGGTCAATATCCTCATCGGTGTGCGCCAAGGAGGTAAATCCTGCCTCAAACTGGGACGGTGCCAGATAAATTCCCCGTTCTAACATGCCACGATGGAAGCGGCTAAACTTGGCTAAATCCGACGTTTTGGCATCGTCGTAATTACGCACAGGACCGCCGGTGAAAAACATGCCAAACATGGCACTAATTTGTCCACCGCAAGCCGAATGTCCGGTTTCTTTGGCAATTTGTAATAACCCCTCGGACAGCTTTTTGGTGATTTTGTCCAGCTGTTCGTAAGTTCCCGGCTTTTGCAATAACTCTAGGGTTTTAATCCCAGCCGTCATCGCCAAGGGATTACCGGAAAGGGTGCCGGCTTGGTACATCGGACCAGCAGGTGCAACCATGGACATAATATCTTTACGTCCCCCATAAGCACCCACAGGTAAACCCCCACCAATCACTTTACCCAATGTGGTTAAATCGGGAGTGACGCCAAATTTTTCTTGAGCGCCGCCGTAGGCAATCCGGAAACCCGTCATCACTTCATCAAAGACTAACAGGGAACCATGTTCCTGAGTAATCAGGCGTAAGCCTTCCAGGAATCCAGAATCAGGGGGAACAAAACCAGAGTTACCAACTACGGGTTCAAGAATCACCCCAGCAATACTATCTGGATTGGCTTCAAAGAGAGATTTGACGGATTCCAAATCGTTGTAAATGGCAGTCAGGGTGCTAGCTGTTGCGGATTTAGGGACACCGGGAGAGTCGGGTAAGCCCAGGGTGGCAACTCCAGAACCGGCTTGCACGAGCAGCATATCGGCGTGACCATGGTAACAGCCAGAGAATTTGATAATTTTATCTCTGCCTGTAAAGGCACGCATCAGGCGAATGACTGCCATACAAGCTTCCGTACCGGAATTGACAAACCGCACCATGTCGATACTGGGAACGGCTTCAATCACCATGGAGGCTAAAACGTTCTCTAGCGCAGAAGGGGCACCAAAGCTTGTGCCTTTTTCTAGAGCGTCGTGCAGGGCACAAATGACCTCTGGGTGGGTATGACCGCAAATGGCGGGTCCCCAAGTGCCAACATAGTCAATGTACTGATTGCCATCGACATCCCATACGTAGGCACCCTTAACCCGGTCAAATACAATGGGTTGTCCGCCAACAGACTTAAATGCCCGAACTGGTGAACTGACACCTCCCGGCATCAGGTTTTGGGCTGTTTGGAAAATTTCTTCTGATTTCGTGGTTGTCCAAGACGAGGTGGTAACCAAAACTGTCTCCTGTTATTCGATGCTTATCTCTATCAGGATAAAGTTTAGTGGTGATTCGGGAAATAGGGGTAAGGGGGTTAACTTACGCTGCAAAGCAGGAGGAGTAGGGGAAGCAGGGGAAGCAGGGGAAGCTGGGGGACACCTCGACTTCGCTCGGCGTGTCAGCTGGGGGAGCCGGGGAAGCCCTATATAATAGGTGTTCCGAGGGAACTATGAACTGCATCGGCAGCAGGGACACCCTCGCTGAAAATTAGGATTGCCCTTCGCCAAATTAGGGACAATCGCGATTAGAAATAGTTCTATCGGGTAGAGTAGTATTACAAAATACTGCACCACCGAGGAAGGCTTGGGTTA
>CAKZMA010000997.1 GCA_937127375.1 uncultured Coleofasciculus sp.
AATTTCCGCAAATTAAACGTTGGCACTTCAA
This sequence comes from uncultured Coleofasciculus sp., assembly GCA_937127375.1. Classification (GTDB taxonomy): domain Bacteria; phylum Cyanobacteriota; class Cyanobacteriia; order Cyanobacteriales; family Coleofasciculaceae; genus Coleofasciculus. Next base: position 32 of record CAKZMA010000997.1, read on the forward strand.
TCAGTCTGCCGCCGACAACTAAGTGAAGCAATCATGAATGGCGTGATTACAGCAACAATTTTGAGTGATGGGAACGAAATGGACTCGGAGTATCATCTCATGTCCATTGATATTATTAAAGCGGTGAATAAAATTCCCCTCGCTCAACTGATTCTGTTGGATGGAGACGCCGCCAAGCAAGAATTTAAAATTAGTGATACTGAGTTTTTTAAACTCGGCAAAGAACTAGAAATTAAGCTGCGGTATGAAGACAACGCCAAAGATGAAGCCACGGTGTTTAAAGGAATTATCTTGAGACACAGCGTACAAGCCGATCAAAATCGCTCCCTACTCACCATTGAGTCAAAAGACGCCGCCTTTAAACTCATTCCCAAGCGAAAAAGTGCCGTTTTTCGGGATATGACCGACAAGGATATTATTGAAAAAATTATTCAATCCGCCGGGTTACAGATTGAATCCGTGGCAACCAACCAACCTCAGCATAAGGAAATGGTGCAATTTGGCTGTACTGACTGGGATTTTATCGTCTCTCGTGCCGATGTGAATGGTCATTGGGTATTAGTCGATGATGGCAAAGTAACGGTTGTTGAACCCAATCTTCAGGGGGCGGCTCAACATAAATTTGAATATGGAATTAGTGAGATTTATGACTTTGAAATGGAAGCGGATAGTCGTTTTCAATATGAATCGGTAGAAAGTACGGCTTGGGATGTCAAAAGTCAAGACTTATTTCAACCCAAAACTGCTCCAGACTTTTCCCTGAGTCAAGGTAACTTAAATCCAGGTGAATTAGCTCAATCCATTGATGCTGACACCTGTAAATTAATGTTTTCTGGTCAATTAGATGAACAAGAAGTAGAAGCGTGGGCAAAGGCGAAAATGGTCAAAAGTCGCCTCTCTTTGTTGAAAGGTCGGCTGACGGTTCCTGGCTTGGCTAAAATTAAACTGGGTGACATCATCGAAGTGGCTGGAATTGGCAAACGCTTTAATGGCAAAACCTTAGTGACCGCTATCCGTCATCAAGTAACGCTAGGCGGATGGCAAACTAACATTCAATTTGGCTTATCTGCCGACTGGTTCTCCCAAAATGAAGACATTATTGAGCCGCCAGTGGCTGGACTGATTCCCGCCATCAATGGTTTACAAATCGGCGTTGTAGATAAGTATGAAGATGATCCCGATAAACAGTTTCGGGTCAAAGTTAAAGTTCCATCCATTGAAACTGATGGCATTATTTGGGCAAGATTAGCGTCTCTCGATGCGGGGAATGAACGTGGTATTTTTTTTAGACCGGAGGAAGGAGATGAAGTGATTCTTGGCTTTGTTAATGATGACCCCAGACAAGCGGTTATCCTGGGTGCAATGCATAGTGAAAAAAACGAATTGCCATCAGGATTGGAGGTCAATCAGGAAAATTATCGGAAAGGTATTGTGACGAAGGAATCATTGCAAATTATCTTGGATGATGAAGATAAATTTATTGAAATTAGTACGTCGAATGGAAATTTGTTACGATTATCGGAGCAGGACAAAGGAATTTATTTAGAAGATGAAAATGGCAATACGATAACAATGGATGATAAGGGGTTTAAAATTAAATCCGATCAAGATATTCTTATTGAAGGTAAAACTGTTACTATAAAAGGCTCAAAGGTAGATGTTAACTAAATGGAACTCAATACTTCTTTCTTAGGCACAGGATGGAGCTTTCCACCTACATTTAGTCAAGAGACAGCCGCTGTTGAACTGGTCTCTGATGCAGAAGATGTTCGGCAAAGCCTGGAAATTATTTTATCGACTCAACCGGGAGAACGAATCATGCATCCTGACTTTGGTTGTGAACTAAATCAGTTTCTGTTTGAGGAAATCACTCAGGGATTAATCACCGGAATTAAAGGAATTATTGCCGATGCTATCTTATATCATGAACCGCGAGTAGACCTGGAGGCGATCGATATTTCAGAAAGTGCGGATCAGCAAGGATTATTGTTTATCAGTATTAACTATCTGCTTCGTACCACGAACTCTAGATTTAATTTAGTTTATCCCTTTTATTTACAGGAAACCACGAATCTACTTAATGCTTAATTTTCATAGATTTAGACTGTAACGTTTTATTCACAAAGCCCATGTCTGATTTAATCATTATCGATGGTGATCAAGCAGAATTTAATCCCAGCTTTGGCTTGGCTACTGTTGTAGTAAGACTGGGTGAAATTAAAGGAAGTGGTCACTCTAGCTTACAGGGAAAAAAGGTTTGTATTGTTGGCGATGAAACCTCTGTATCTGTGCCAGGATGTATTTATATCACGCCGATTTACTCACTTCCGGGAATAGGAACATTGAAAATTGATGTCTTAGGGGACGATCAAATCGCCCAGAAAACCAATAGCGTTGCCACGCCAATGATTCTCAAAGGAAGCACCTTTATTGCTAAATTTGAAGTACAAACCCCAGCATTTACTCCTCCCCCAATTTCAGTTCCTGACGCGGTTCCTCAGTATTCAGGAACGGGGAATTTTATTACCATGAACACCAAATGGCGAGGAACCTAAATTAAGGCAACACCTCAACTTCGCTCGGTGTGTCACAGGCAAAAGGAAATGATCACTGTTTATATTGACATAATATACAAATGACAAATGATGAAATAATCTCCTTTAAAATCGGAATCATACTCTCAAAATCAAAGAACTCACCTCTCAGTGTCATCAGTGTGACTAACCTCTCACCCGCCTACCCCCATCTCTCCAATAAATAAATCCGTGAAATCAGTGTTTTGACAAATAATAATGAATAAACAAACCAACCTATTCCGAGATGGCATCAGTCAGCGAAATCGATTACTCAGAACCCTAGAACCCGACTATGTTTCTGTCGATGAACGTTCTGAGGCAGATTTATTGACCTTTGTCCAAAAATATGCAGCGACACTGAATTACTACGACGAATCGAATCATCCCCAAGGAAATTGGTCTGCCTTCTTTGCGGGTGATATTCAGAAAATGGTCGCCTATATAAAAACCCCCGAAAGCTTTGACGATGATGAATCAACACAGCGGAAATTGTCCCAACCTCATCTCGTCCTATTGTTCACATTTTTGCAGCTATTACGTTATCCCCAACAGCAGTTTAATCAACTAACCCAAAGACATCTATAATTTTACTATAAACAGGTATTAAAATTAACCAAAAAAGATGAAATTCCCGACAAAATACACGCAATTTTTGAATTAGCGGCTGATCAAACCGTCTATCGACTCCAACCTGGCACACTGCTCAAAGCTGGTCAAGACAGTCAGGGAGTTGATCTAAATTATGCCATTGATGAAGAAGTCGTTCTGAATCAAGCCCAAGTTGCCAGTATTAAAACCTTGTCGGCGGTAAAAACCTATACTGATCTCAGGAGTATTCATCAGCAGGGGAATCAAGACAACAATAGTTTTGAACAGATGCTGAGATGGGCGGTAGGTGTTCCCAATCAAGGTGATACCCTTCCTGATTTTGGCACAACCCCTGTTGATATTACTGTTCTCAATACGCTTTACCAAACGATTAACGATCAACCCGTCGGACAAATCGCGGACAATCAAAAAAACTATATTCTTGAGCAACTCTTTTTTGCCACAATTGACGACTTTAAATACTGCTTAGAAATTAATGCTAGACAAAACAGCGCCGGAACATCAGAGGGGAGTTTACCATTAGAGTCAGAGTGGGAACAGGTTTATCAGCTGATTGAAAAAGCCTACCGCAAAAAAATCAACCGGAAACGACGTAAAGTTCTCAATTCAGCCCATCGAAACGCGGGTTTTGATAGTATGATGCGATTGGCTTTGGGAACGCCTAATCCAGGTGATCCCCTACCGGAAATGCCCAGTGGCTATGATAGCCTGGAGCAGATACGGAGTAATCTAGATGAATTGAATCCCGATCTGTTTGTGATTCGCTATGTCAAAGAACAACTGTATATGAGTGTCGAAGATTTCCGTAAGATTATGGAAATCAAAGGGAATGCAACGGGTATTGATGACTTGGCTTGGCAAGAAGTTTACCGCCTTCTAGAAAAAGCCCAAGCCAAGAAACAAAATTTTACATATCCAGCGATTGGCAAGCAAGAAATTCAAAGGATTGAGGCAACTTCTATCCTGGAATCAGCCGCTGAATCCGAAACGGAGTTACAACGGTTTTCTCCGTTTACTTCGGTAACTCCATCTCAAACAACCTCTCTAGGTTTTGCGATTACCTCTCCTCTTTTAATTCTCAAGGAAGGGACACGAAAAATCACCTTGCTTTTAGCCTGTAAAGGGAATACCTTAAACCGAGGGGAAGTGGATAAAATTATCCAAGACACGATCCCGTTTGAGATTTACCTGAGTACGGAGCAGCAATGGATAACACCGTCATCCATTGGATTACAAATCAGAGATTTGATTCTCGAAGAACCCCTAAAATCCTATACGAATCAACAAATCACTCTGAATACAGCTACTGCTGACGGGGATAATTTGACCCGTATCACCCTTTCCAGTGCGACTTTGCCTCCTCAAGATGACGGGGAGAGCGTTGTGATTTTTGAGGATGGTCGCGTCTTTAAAATTATAGAACGAATCAGCGATCGCGAAGCAACGGTGGAAGCCATCGGTTTGATTCCAAACCATACGGCTACCCGGATTAACCTGTATTCTGCCGCTGCGGTTTACCTGAACAGTTTAGAATTTCAGCTAACCATTGATTCCACATTACCTGTTATCCTCCCCCCTCAACCCGATGAGTCAACAGTTAGTTTTGATACCCCCTATCCCGTGATTAAACTGTTGTTGAAAAATCGGGTCAAAGGGGATACCTCGGCAGAAAGCGTGAGCGACTATGAACTCCTAAAATCCATTCGTTTAGATAAGGTAAACCTCCAGGTTGAAGTAGAGACAGTACAGGATTTGCAACTCCGCAACGATAATTCCATCCTCAATCCGAAAAGTCCGTTTAAACCCTTTGGCAGTAATCCGAAAGTTGGATCTGGTTTTTACATTGCCAACTCAGAAATTAGTAGTAAAAATTAGATCGTCTGGCGCTGAATATCACCTGGATGGGACTCCCGGAGGATTTTGCCAGTCATTACCAGGCGTATACTCAGGTGGGGTTAGTCAATCCCGCGATCGCGAATAATAGTTTTAAGGCGAGTTTCAAAGTTTTTAACAATCGCAATAAGTACTTAATTAGCTCATCTCAGCCTATTTTTAGCCAAAATGGTAGCGCATTGAGTTCTACTCTTCAGCTTGATTACCCCAGCTTAACGATTGACGCTTATACCTTCAACCCTTTAGCCCTAGAAACCGATACAGACGATCCCTTTGAGCAAACCCGATATTTCAAACTCGAACTAGAAAGCCCGAATTTTGGACATGACATTTATCCCTTGGTGATGACAAAGGTGGCGTTATCCACGGATAATTCCATCAAATCTCTCACCGTTTATCAACCCTACACACCCGAAATTAAAGCCTTATCTCTCGACTATACAGCCTCCATCGAGATTGATTTGAGTGTGGCTCAAACAGCCAGCCGTGTCTTTCAGCTCAACCCCTTCGGTTATGTGGAACTCGGTGGGTTTAATGGGGAAGACTATTTACTCCCCCAATACGAAGAAGCGGGTGCTTTATTCCTTGGTATTCGCAATTTGCACCCGCCCCAAGATCTCTCCCTACTCTTTCAACTCGTGCCAGGAAGTGCTAATGTCGAACTAACCAAACCAGACATTCACTGGAGTTACCTCAGCCGCGATCGCTGGCAGGATTTCCAAGATATCCAAATCCTCTCAGATACGACGAATGGGTTGGTTGATTCAGGTATTATTCGTTTGAGTATCCCAGCAGCCGCAACAGTAGAAAACCATCGACTCCCTAAGGGGTTGCACTGGTTACGAGCCACGGTTCAGACTAATGCATCGGCGATTCCAGATACCCTAGACATCAAAGCGCAAGCAGTGAGGGCTACCTTTGTCAATCAAGGCAATGCCACTGAACATTTAAGTCAACCACTAGCCGCTGATTCAATTCAAGGATTAGTTACGCGAGATCCAGCCGTCAAAGCTGTCAAGCAACCTTACACCTCCTTTCAAGGCAAAATGAAGGAGAATACGCCTCGGTTTAATATCCGAGTCAGTGAAAGACTGCGCCATAAACAACGCGCCTTAACCCCTTGGGATTATGAACGTTTGGTACTCGAACGCTTCCCAGAAATCTATAAAGTCAAATGTATTACATCAACCATTGGTTCTGATAATCCCAGTGCAGCGAAGGTAACCGTTGTCGTGGTTCCTGATATTGCCAATACCGCACCGTTCTTTCCCCTAGAACCCAAAGCACCGTTATATTTGCTCAAAGAAATTGAAGCCTACCTCAAAGCACATACCTCACCCTTTGTCAATTTAGTCGTCAAAAATCCTCGGTATGAGCGAATTAAATATAGAGTCAATATTCGGTTGCGTCCCGGCTATGAACAAGGGTATTATCTCAAACAACTCAATGAAGATATCAAGCGTTTTCTATCCCCTTGGGCGTATGAAGGTCAAGTTGACATCACCTTTGGCAGTTCGATTCACGGTTCATTAGTTATCCATTTTATTGAAAAAAGACCCTATATTGATTATGTTGCCAATCTCAGCTTACTGGAACAAATTGACGTTGAAGCCGAGGCTCAAGGGGATTCCCCCCTGGAATTTCAGGTGAATGAATCGAACCTAGCTCAGGTGCGACACCCTGACTCAATCTTAGTGTCTGCCACCGAACATCTAATCAACCTGATTACCACCGAAAAGTATCAAGATTTAGATTTTGAGGGCATTGGTTACATGATTATCGGTACAGATTTTGTTGTTAGTTAAAGGGAGAAATACTCATGGCGCAACGAAGTAGAGTTGAACTGCAAGAATTATTCAAACAAGGCGCTAAGCCAACGGGAGATGATTTTAAGGATTTCATTGAATCCGCACTCAATCTCCAAGACGATGATATTGCCCAAATCTTAGAGGCTAATAATAGCATTAATTTAGAATCGCTGTTAGCAAAGGCAAGGGAGCCGCTAAAAATCACCGCCTTCGAGACGGATGAGAAATTGGTCGATTTTTATACGGGCGATACAAAGACATGGAGTATCAACCAGAATCCCAGTGGAGCGAATCCAGGATTTAATCTATCGACGGAGGAAGGGAGTAGACTATTTATTGAGAAAAGTACGGGCAATGTTGGCATTGGCACCGTGCAGCCGACAGCAAAGCTGGAAGTCAATGGAGATTTTAAACTCAGCAACGGTACGAAGATTGACGAATTTTCGACGGATAGGACGCTGAGTGATAATAGCCATAATGCTGTCCCCACAGAGCAAGCCGTGAAAGCTTATGTTGATAGATCATACAAAGATCGGCTTATTTCCACAGATGGTCGGTTTTTCGCTAGGCTACAGAATGATGGAAATTTCTGCGTACGTATTAGCAGCGACACTCAGGGAGAGAGGCAAGCTTTATGGTGTTCTAATAGTCAAGTTTCAGATATCAACCTGAAAGAACAAATTACGCCGATTAACCAGGCTTTATCAAAAGTATTAAGCTTGCGAGGCGTATCCTTTTATTGGCAGGACAAAACTATGGGAGAAGAGCGAGAGATTGGCGTTATCGCCCAAGACGTAGAAAAAGTCTTTCCCGAACTCGTGATGAATCCTGATGGCAATTCCAAACTGGTTCACTACGAAAAGTTTGCTCCTGTATTAATTGAGGCGATTAAAGAACAACAGCAAACCATCTCACAGTTGCAAAAAGAAGTAGAAATGCTTAAGCAGGAAAGAGTGGCTGTCTCAGTAGGTGGGGACTGTGATTGATCAAAAAACTGATTTCACGGATTTATTGGGGAGATAGGGGTAGGGAGGTGAGAGCTTATGGACACTGATTACACAGATATTCTTTCTGGGATAAATCGATGAGAAAGCAGCTCGAAGAACGCCTTGAACAACTTAAACGTGAATTTTCATCGGGTCAGAAACTTCTGACTGAGCTAGAAGCTAAACAAAAAGAAGTTCAATATACCTTATTGCGCCTCCATGGAGCCATTCAGGTATTAGAAGAAGAGTTAGCCAAAAATCAGGGTGACTCATCAAAACCAGACTCTGTTGCACCTTTATCTCTGGACACAGAGTCATTTTCAGCAATCCCAAATTCTGCATCGTCATGACTGAACCCCTAACCATTTCCAGCGAACCCCCAGACTATCCCGGCATGAATTTCGCCTTGTTGCGTCAAGAAGGTATCAAGCACATTGAACGCCTCGCCGGGACAATTTGGACAGATTACAATACCCATGATCCAGGTATTACCATCCTGGAAGCCCTCTGCTATGGAATTACGGATTTAAGTTATCGGCTTTCCTTTCCCATCGCCGACTTACTCGCTCCTGCTCCCACCCATTCCCAAGACAATCAGCAACCGTTTTTCACCGCCAGAGAAATCCTCACCGTTAATCCCCTTACCATTAATGACTATCGCAAACTATTAATTGATATTGATGGGGTCAAAAATGCTTGGCTCGAACCCATCAATGATCCATCACCCATCCTTTATTTTAATCCGGCTCGCTCTTCCTTAACCTTTGAATCGCCTGACCTCCCCGAATTTGTCAAATCCTATAGCGAAAAAGTCAAAATGAATGGACTTTATCGCGTCCTCATTGAAGCCGAACCTCAACAAAATAGTTTTTTTGTCAAACAGGACGTTAAGTCTAAACTCCACCAACACCGAAATCTCTGTGAAGATTTTGCCCAAATTGAAATCCTGCCTGTTGAAGAGATAACCGTCAATGCTGAGATTGAGGTAGAAGCAGGCTTTGATCTCAATGAGTTGATGGCAAAAATTTATTTGGAACTTGATAACTTTATTTCACCTTCTATCCAATTTTTTACCTTAAAGCAACGGCTAGAACAAGGCAAAAATACCGAAGAAATTTTTGACGGGGTTCCCCTCGAACATGGATTTATTGATGATGATGAACTTCAGCGTTTTGGCAGACGAGATGAACTCCATACCTCTGACCTGATTCATATTATTTTAGATATCGAAGGGACGAAAACCATCCGTAGTATTACCCTTGCCAGCGACCAGTTACCGGAACCCGAAGCCTGGGCATTAGACGTAGGAATTAATACAGCCCCTAAACTCAAAGGACTTAATGAGACAATTAATGATATCATCTTCTATAAAGGACAAATTCCTTGCCCAATTAACTTAGAAAAAGTCCAAGAAAAACTGAAACGATTACAGCAAGAGCGCCACAAAACGCCATCCGTCACGGAAAATAAAGACCTGCCGATTCCTCTAGGGCAATACCGTGATTTGTCTGAGTATGAATCTATTCAAAACGAATTTCCTAACAATTACGGGATTGGAGAGTCAGGATTGCCCAATTCGGTATCTGCTCAACGACAGGCACAGGCAAAACAATTGCAAGCCTATCTGATGTTCTTCGACCAACTGCTGGCTAACTATTTTGCCCAACTGGATCATATTAAAGACTTATTTTCTTACCACAATCCCGACCCTAAAACTTATGTTTCCCAGAGTCTTACCGATTTTCCGGGAGCCGCAGAAATCTTAACTCAATATCCTCAAGCCTCTCCAGCCGACCAAGAGATTGATTTAGACAGACGAAATCGGTTTCTGGATCATTTAATCGCTCAATACGGCGACAAGTTTACCGACTATTCCTTACTCCTCTATGAATCTATCCTGGAAGAAAAACTAATTCAGGACAAGGTGGCTTTTCTACAAAACTATCCCCAAATTAGTTCCCAACGGGGTCAAGCTTTTAACTATACGGATGCCAACCAGATTTGGGATACTGATAATGTATCGGGACTTAAACGACGGATTAGTCGATTTCTGGGAATCCCTCACATTCGACAAACTCTGGCTGGATCTAATAGTATTGAAGGGTTTCATCTAATCGAACATATTTTACTTCGTCCCACTAGCCGTAGTGGTTCGAGTGATACCGCTCAAGGGTTAACCTTTGCGCGTCCTATTTCACAATTTGCTCGCTCCACCCAACCGAATTCAACTGAATATGTTACCTGTTCTTCGGCTAATCATGGACTCAAGAATGGCGAGGAAATCCAAATCTTTGATGCGGGTGATTACAATGGAAGTTACTCGGTCACGAATGTTCAACCCGAAACATTTGATATCCCTAGGGCTTTTGTTCAACAAGATGGTGGAAAATGGGTCAGCCTTAATCAACACCGAGACCCTTATTCGTTTCAAATTAGTTGTGTTTTTCCCAATTGGTTACCGCGTTTTCAGCAGCCCACCTTTAGACAACTGATTCAGGAACTTTTAATTTCAGAAACACCCGCCCATATTACGGTATACTGTCACTGGTTCAGTCAAGAGAAGATGCAGAGATTTGAAGCCGCTTATCATCAATGGTTACAACTGATAGCAGATGAGGGAGCTTCCGCTGCTGGTCTTCAGGCAACTGTCAATGATCTCCTAGAATTATTGAACATTGGTGCTGCGGAATTTGTGTCCGAGCAAATTCCTAAGGTTATCGGATATATGGTGATTGAAGGAGATGACAATACGATTTTTACGGTAATTTAAGACTAGAGTAGTGAGCGGTCAACGACATCAGATCAAAAAACAGATTATAGAACTTCAGTTAAGCGGACAACAGGATGCGTTTGAACTGCAAAATGCGGTGACTAAACTCTATTACAGCAAAGTGGTTCCGTTGATTGAAAAGTTGTGTGATCAGTTGAGTGATCCTCAGACAATTCATCGAATTGATACGTTAGAGATTAATCTGGGAACCATCGATATCAATGATTTTGAACAGGAGTATATTACCAAAATAGAAGCTGCAATTAAACAGCCATTGACTGAAATGATTCAGCCATCTGATTTTAGTGGGACAATGGATCAGGAAGCTGAAAACGTATCTGGGAGTATGTCAGGTTTGCACAAAACGTTCAAGGGAACTAAGGGAGTTGGGTTTCGTTCCTCAACCCAACCTACAAAGTTGACATACACCCATGCACCTCAATCTCGTCAACCGATTCCTCCTCGTCCTGGAAACGTTCCCCTGAGTCCCCAAACCAAAGACCTTGAACAGCTTAGTTATTTCCTGCAAACGGGTACACTCCCGTGGTGGTCAGAAATCTTAAGCAAACAGGCGTTGGCAGAATGTTGCGATCGCGTCATCACCACCTCCCCTAATCTAATTAAGCCGATTTTCTGGCAAGTGTTTCAACAGGAAAGACAATTAAAGCGGCTAATTTATCAATTTAATGACGAAAGATTACTTAAAATAACTAACTTATTTGTTCCCAGCTTATCTAATTTTATTGCTGATTACAACAGTGATATTTGGGACATTTTACAAATAAATGACTCTCTTAAAGTTATTCCCCCAAATTTAATCCGGTTAGAACAATGGCGTGGTATATTTCTCAGTCTCTCGTTTGATAAAACTGGAAACCCAGAAAAGCGCCAAATCACTCAAAAAAGTTTATGGCATCTTGCCACCCGTTTTCAGCTTAATTATTTTGACTTTGTTAATCAGATGGTGAAAACGGTAGACTCTCTGACAAGAGAAGGGAAACGCTGCAAAAGTGAACTTCCAGAAATTATTGCAGAAATAGTAGCGTCTCCATCTAGAGAAAATCTTGTTAGAGAAGCAGAGTTACCAACCCCTTCAGAAAACCTTCAAAATTCCATAAATATTTTTAACAATACTAATGAAATATACATTGATAACGGTGGATCAATTTTATTGCATTCCTTTCTCAATTCTTTTTTCCAAACAATAGGACTGGTTCAAAAAAAATGCTTTATTAATTCCGCTGCGGCGGAACGAGCCGTGCTATTAATCCAGTATTTAGTGGAAGCTACAACAGAACCCCCTGAGCATAGTTTGCCCTTGAATAAAGTTCTTTGTGGAATTGATATATTAGAACCCGTAGAGGCGACCTTGGATATCACAGAACAGGAGCAATCAGAATGTGAAGCCCTGCTCACTGCGGTTATCCAAAATTGGTCAATCTTGAAAAATACATCCATTGAAGGATTGAGGCAGGCTTTTCTACAAAGAAAAGGCATCTTGAGAATTCGCGATGGGAACTGGCTGTTACAAGTCGAACCAGAAACCTATGATGTTTTATTGGAGCAACTTCCCTGGAGCATCAACATTATCAAACTACCGTGGATGAATAACGTTTTATATGTGCAATGGTCATAACTAAACTTTAGACAAAAAATCGTAAACCCGTCTGGAATGGGGCGATGGTAGATTACTTTTACCCGACCTACCTTGGGCAGGTTGATATCGGCAATGTCCTGCCAATCAACCTAAACGGGAGTAGTTCACCCGATTTAGGATTGTTCGAGTAAATGAATCTGTTCCCACCAACGACTCAGGGGATAATAAACTACAGGTGCCCACAAACTACTGAGAATCGCGGAGGATAGGGCAATACGCTGGTGATCTGTCCAAATTTCTGCTAGAGTGCGATCGCCCAGAAAACTGTACTGAATCGCCGTCACCGTCTCAGCGACAACCGCCATACCAAATACAATTAATGCAACTGAAATAAAATCTTCCTGAATATATCGCTGCTTCTGCATTCGAGCTGTTAAAATTCCCACTAACACTAGACTCAGGACATGAGTGGGTTCAGGGGCAGTTATCCCATCTTGAATCAAACCCAGTGTTAACCCTGCGATCGCCCCCTGAAAAGCGGTGCGTTTGATACTCCAGGCAACCACCCAAATTAACAACCAATTCGGGGCAATTCCTAGCAATTCCATCCCCGGTAACCGAGTAGGTAAAGCCATCACACATACAAGCACAGAACCCGCCGTTACCATCCAATTGAGCAGTTGACGAACTTGGGGGGAAAACTGGGAAAGGTTGAAAATGTTATTCAAGGGTTTCTTCTGTGCTATCCTCAATGAGTTTTGCCTTTTTTTGACCTCCATTTCACCGCCCAAGTATCACATCTAGGTTTTTGTTGATTGGTAATCCGGCTAAATTTCCAAGTATAAAAACTTACTCAAAAATTCCCAAAATTCCCAAAAATCGATTATACCCCTGAGAGATGGGGAATTTATGGTATCCGTTTTTGCACCCTGGTTACTCTATTCGGGATCAACCGTCCTTGATTGGGGATAAACAATCACCCACTCCAAGGCATCTAAAGGCGCTGTTAACTCAATGACAGCTTCGGGGGCTGGACTTTTATCCAAGTTGACTGACTCCACCCGTCCTAACGGTAATCCAGCCGGAAACAGTTTACTCACGGGTGAAGTGGAAACCGCATCTCCCCGACGGACATCGGGTACTTTGTCAAAAAACTGCAACACCGCCCGATTTGAACCTTGTCCTCGAATAAACCCCATGCTACGGCTACGGCTAATCACCGCCCCGACTCGGCTAGTCGCGTCGCTGATTAGCAGTACGCGACTTGTATTCGGCGTCACATTGACAATCTGACCCACTAAACCGCCAGGTGCCATAACAATTGAATGCACCTGTATCCCATCTCGACTCCCTCGACCCAAAGTTACATGTTGCCACCAGTGACCCGCACTACGCCCGATAATGGGAGCAAGAATTCCTTGCTGGTCTTGGGTTTTAGAATAATTCAGCAGTTCTTTGAGTTTTTGGTTTTGGCTCTCGAATTCAATCAGACGCTGTTGGAGTTCCAAAACTTTGGCATTGGTCAAACGCTCCTGTTGGGTTGGTTCTGATTGTAAGGGACGGGTCAACAACTGATAAGCCTCAAAGAGAGCTGCACCCTGAGTTTGGCGAACGAACCAAGCAAGGCTTAGAGTTAGTCCCCCCAGCACAACAGCGACTCCATGTTTGTCCCACCAACGACGCAATATATACATAACCTGTCCAGTATTCGTTCAGCTTCCGGCTGATGCCATCGAGTTGCAATAATGCAGTTGACTTCTCATGCAGCTTGTGAACCAACCATCTCAAGACTGCTCTCTAAGACATCATCAGCTTAGATATGGCGAGAGCGCCCACTAAATACCCGTTCTAGCTGTTTGAAGTTCTCCAGAACACGACCTGTGCCTAAAACCACACAGCTTAGGGGATCAGCCGCTACATGAGTCACAATACCTGTTTCGTGACTAATCAACGTATCTAGTCCTTTTAGTAAGGCACCACCACCCGCTAACATGATGCCTCGATCAATAATATCGGCAGCGAGTTCAGGTGGTGTCCGCTCTAAAGTCCGTTTTACCGCATCAACGATGACTGAAAGCGGTTCGGACATACTTTCGCGAATTTCGGGTCCCTTGATACTCACAGTTCGCGGTAAACCAGACAGCAAGTGTAAGCCGCGTACTTCCATGGAGAAATCATCGTCCTCATGAGTCGGGTAGGCTGAACCAATCTGAATTTTAATTTCTTCAGCAGTTCGCTCCCCAATCACCAGGTTATGGACTTTTTTCATGTACTGGGTGATCGATTCACTCAGTTCATCACCAGCGACCCGTACCGATTCGCTCAAAACGGTACCTTGTAAACTGAGTACCGCGACTTCTGTCGTCCCACCACCGATATCGATAATCATATTACCCGTTGGCTCTGCCACTGGCAGCCCCGCACCGATAGCAGCAGCAACAGGTTCATCAATCAGGTACACATCTCTGGCACCGGCTTGAGATGCAGCTTCCATAACTGCCCGCCGTTCCACCCCGGTTACACCACTGGGAATGCCAATGACAATCCGAGGTTGAACTAAAGTCCGCCCTTCGTGAACTCGCCGGATAAAATGCTTGAGCATGAGTTCGGCGGTATCGAAGTCAGCAATCACACCATCGCGTAAAGGACGCAGGGCGACCACGTTACCTGGAGTTCTGCCCAGCATTTTTTTGGCGTCCTCTCCCACCGCTAGTGGCACTTTTTCATCTTGGTCCATGGCGACGACAGAAGGCTCCTGGAGTACGATGCCTTTGCCAGATACATATACTAAAGTATTAGCTGTACCTAAATCGATACCCATGTCCCGGGATAGGGAAAAGCGACTGAAAATACCCACTTGTTTATAAGCCCCCAAGGTCGAATGTTTATATGTATAACAAACAATGTATCTGAACTGTAACCGAGGTGGATTCTATTACGTTTTTTTGGCTGAGTCTAGTGAAGTTGATAAAGTCATCGCTATTAATCTTTGAAAACGAAGCTGAAAGTATCATTCAGACGACAAAATTGCTGATCCGGAGAAAGTCAAGGTCACAAGCGAGCGTGAATCACGGCAATTGGCGTGCCTCCAGTAGGGCTTGAGGGATTGTGGACAACTGTATAAATTCGCTAAACTAATTAGCAATCAGTACAAGGGTACTAAAAAAATGAGTCTCAATGTAGTTAATTTAGTTGGTCGGGTGGGCGCAGACCCAGATGTCAGGTATTTCGAGTCGGGCAGTGTTTTGTGTAAGTTAACACTGGCGGTGGATCGTCGCAGCCGCAACAGTGATAAGCCTGACTGGTTCAATCTAGAGATTTGGGGGAAGACAGCGGAAGTGGCGGCAAACTACGTGCGGAAGGGAAGTTTGATTGGGATTCAAGGAGCACTGAAGATTGATCCGTTAACAACGCGGGATGGTCACAATTACCACAAGCCCGTTATTAGAGTGGATCGAATGGATTTATTAGGCTCTAAACGCGATAATGATCCCAGCACCGTTGATCGCTACGGCGAGACAGAGTTCTAAAGGTTAGTAGCTAATTTGCAGGGTGACAGATGCCTGTACCTCTTGCTCACCACCAATAACTGGTGTCGGAGCATTTTGGGCAAAGGACTCCGCCCTGCTCATCAGCGGCATGGGTGGAGACGGTGGTGTGGCACCATTAATTTGAATGGTAACGATATCTTGACGGGTGAGGTTCAAGGCATTTAACACGGCATCGGCTTGCTGTTGGGCATCCTGGGTGGCTTCTCGTAGTGCTTGTTTTTGAGCCGTGGCGATCGCACTTTCTGGGGCGGTAAAGCTAATCGAGTTGATGCGGGTTGCACCAGCAGCCACAGCATCATCCAAAAGCCTTCCCGCCTGTTCTGTGGGAAGGCGGAAGCTGACGGTGTTACTGGCAGAATACCCGATCAGGCGTCGCTGATTGTCCTCGTAGCTATAGACAGGGTTGAGTTGGATACTGGTGGTTTGGAGTTGTTGGACATTACGCGATCGCAGCAACTCCACCACCGCCGCCGACTGACGTGCCACCTCTTGTTGCACCTGTTGCGCTGTTTTTCCTTGTACCTCAACCCCTAACTGCACCCGTGTCAGGGTGGTGGGAATTCGTTCTACGCCTTGTCCGGTTACCGTGAGCGTTCGTAACAATCGCTCCTGTGCGATCGCGGGATTGATGCATCCGAGCATCACTAAACCCAAAACCCCAGCCATCACCTGTAACTTTTTTTGGCTCAGGAAACGGGAGCTAGATAAACCGACAGACATCATCGCATTGAGTCTCCAAATTATAGATTAAGCTTTCACTTTGACACCATAGAGCATTATCATTTCTTGGGTTACAGTTTTCGTAACCCTGTGGTTTGATATGGACCAACAGATAACGTTCTCTCCCCCAGCTTCCAGACGTAGCATGCTACGTCTCTACATGCTCCCCCAGCTCCCTGTTCCCTGTTCCCTGTAGAATGGAATCCATGCTTTTTTCTCAACCTGTAGCTGATGCAACTACCTGGGTGAGTTCCCTAACTCCCCCCTTTAGCTTCCCCTGGCTATCTGCCCACCACTCCCTGATCGCCGCAGCCAGTGAAGCCACCACCAGCGAAGCCGAAAAGAGTTCATTGATCTTCGCTGGCGTATTGCTGAGTTTAGTGGTCATTTACTTCGCTAGCAAATTGGGTGGCGAACTTTGTGCGCGGATTAACTTGCCACCGGTACTGGGGGAACTCGTTGGTGGGGTAGTTGTAGGCGTCTCAGCGCTGCATCTACTTGTTTTTCCCGAAGCGGGAGCAGATGCGGCTAGCTCAATGATTGTCAGCTTCCTGGAACGTACAGCGGGCTTAAATCCAATGGCGGCTGAGTCGGTGTTTGACACTCAGAGTGAAGTAATCTCAGTTTTAGCCGAACTGGGGGTGGTAATTCTCCTATTTGAAATTGGACTGGAATCGGATTTGCAAGAACTGATCCGAGTCGGTCCACAAGCGGCTGTTGTTGCCATTGTTGGGGTGATTGCCCCCTTTGCCGCCGGAACCGCTGGGTTAACCTATTTGTTCAACGTTCCAGCCGTGCCAGCCATTTTTGCGGGGGCGGCGCTAACCGCTACCAGTATTGGGATTACCGCCAAAGTCTTAGCCGAAATCGGCAGTCTCAGTTCTAAAGAAGGTCAAATTATCATTGGTGCAGCGGTTTTAGACGACGTGTTAGGCATCATCGTGCTAGCGGTGGTGGCGAGTTTAGCCAAAACCGGGGAAATCGCGATCGCGAATGTTATTTATCTAATCATCAGTGCAGGTGTCTTTTTAGTGGGTGCGATTTTAGTGGGACGCCTTCTGGGTCCCTACTTTGTCGCCCTGGTGGATGAAATGAAAACACGGGGACAGGTATTACTCACCGCCCTGATTTTTGCCGCGATTCTGTCTTATATTGCCGCAGCGATTCAACTTGAAGCCATTTTAGGCGCATTTGCTGCTGGCTTAATTCTGGCAGAAACCGATAAACGCCGGGAATTAGAGGAACAGGTGTTACCTGTAGCTGATGTCCTTACCCCGATTTTCTTTGTGGTGGTGGGTGCCAAAACCGATTTAAGTGTCCTTAATCCAGCGGTTCCCAGTAATCGGGAAGGGTTGATTTTGGCACTGTTCCTGATCGTGGTGGCGATTATCGGTAAGGTAGTCACAGGCTTTACGGTCTTTGGTCAACCGGGTATTAATCGTTTGGCAATTGGTGTGGGGATGATTCCCCGAGGGGAAGTGGGACTGGTTTTTGCTGGCGTCGGTTCAGCCAGTGGGGCGCTTTCTAATGCAACTGAGGCGGCGATTATTATGATGGTGATTTTAACCACATTTATCGCTCCCCCCTTATTGCGATTAGTCTTAAAAGAACCCGAAACTGTCCCCGGATCAGAGTCCGTAGAAACTCTGTCAGAGTCTAAACCCGAATGAGGGAGATGAGGAAGATGGGAGTTGTAGGGGTTTGGTCTCCAAACCCCATTTCATCGGTAGGGGGAGATGGGGAAGATCAGGAAGGTAAGTATTGAGTGTTGAGTTATGATTGTTCATCCGAAAAGGGACTATACTATTTTTTTTGAAACTTAAATT
>CAKZMA010000998.1 GCA_937127375.1 uncultured Coleofasciculus sp.
ATAAGTTATAAATCAATTGTAGGGGCGGGTTTAGGGACTCAGGTCAGCTTTTCACCAATAACTGAAAAGCAAAACCCGCCCTGATTCATCAGTCTTGGCTACGGAACCCTTCACTTCGTTCAAGGGAACCTGGTTTTGAGTCGCGATCGCGCCTTGTATCACTCTTATCTTCATAGGAAACGAGACAGTAGTAAATAAATCAAGCGAAATAGGACAGTTATCGCGATCGCACCAGCGCCAACCAACACTCCAGCCACGATGACGGCTGGGATTGATTTATCGGCGAGGAATACTAGGATAAGCGATAAAACTAAAGTAATTCCGGCAATAATGGGCAAGTCTTTGCCTTCAATAATCCGGCGGTATTGCATATAAATTAAACCCCCGACAATCATTCCCACTAATCCCACACTAATCCCTGAGATTCCCAGAACACTTTTTAGAGCACTAAAAAGTAACGCCCCTTCAAAGCCCGTAAACCCTGCCCCGATTAACGTTTCCGATAGAGTAAAGCTGGGTTTTTGTCGCTGAATAGCGGGTTGTTGTTGAACTGAAGGTTGCGGCTGAACCACAGGTTGCGGTTGAACCACAGGTTGTTGTTGAACGGCTGGTTGGGGTTTGGGAGTGGGGGGAGGTGGAGGCGGTGGCGGTGGTGCAGGGGGAGTTCGACGCGGTTTCAGGGCGTCCATCACCTCTTGAGCCGATTGAAAGCGTTGATTCGGGGTTGGCAGAAGCATACGGTTTAAGGCGTCTGCTAGCGTATCACTAACCTGGGTATAGGGTCTCCAGTTCCAAGAGTTATTGTAGGAATCATATAACTCTTCTGGCTCTTTCCCCGTGAGCAACATAATCAACGTTACCGCCAACGCATACAAATCCGTTGACGGGTACACTTGCGCCCCTGACATCTGTTCTGGTGGCGCAAATCCCATCGAATAAATTCCCGTGGATTTGCCAGAGGGGGTTCCTGCTGCGCCTTTGGTAACTTGTTGTTTAACCGCACCAAAATCCAACAGGTACAAGCGTCCATTCTGGTGACGCATGATATTAGAGGGTTTAATATCCCGATGGATTGAACCATTCTCATGGACAAACTGAAGTACTTTCAGCATTGCCTGTAACACTTCTAGGACTTCAGCTGCCGAGAATGTCCCTTTCGTTTGCAGTTCCTCCTCCAAGTCTTGTCCATCAATAAATTCCTGGACTAAGTAGAAAAACTGGTCTTCTTTACCCGATTGGTGCAGGTTACTAACACTTAAAGGGAAAAAGGCATAAAGATTGGGAATTTGGGGATGATCATTACCGAGTTGTTCTAATACTTCCGCTTCCCGTTCAAATAAACCTTGGGCGATGGCGAGTTGTTGGGGACTTAAGTCGCCAGAGGGCTGGAACTGCTTGGCGACACAATCACGCATCGTTGGCGTATAGCGATCGCGTGCCAGAAATGCGGTACCAAAGCCGCCCTGACCCAGTAACTTGGTAGGAAGATAGCGACCCACTAAAATCAGGGGCATCCCACAAGCCGTACAATACTTCTGTTGTGCCGTTTGCAGTGTCGCCTTGTCATCGAGATCGGCAAAAAAGTTTTGGGGGCGAGGACAGGTGGGACGAGTGCAGTAAATTTCCATGTTTCCAAGAGCGCTGGCACTAACTAATTGTATCGCCCTCTTCGTTGGGGTTTGCCCTGGAAGAGCGGGTTTAGTTGAATGTATCGATGATATCTTTTCTGGAGTGACTTGCACCTGCTCCTACCTCAGATTTAAGCTAGGGTTTGCTGCATAACTTGTCACCCATTTAAATTGGGAATGGGTAGCGAGCAAGATGCAAAGCCTGCGGCATGGCTTCGCTTAACGCATTACAACGGTTTTGCAGGTGTTGAATAATACTATGTCAGAAATTAGTAACGAAAACGAAAAAGATAATACTTTGTTGAACCAATGGCGTCAGAAAATCGAAATCGCCAATCGCAACAACATTTTTTGTCACTGTCGCCATTGCGGTGATGAATGGGTGGACTCCTCGTTAAAGAGTGCCTGTAATCACTGCGGTAGCTACGATATTGAACGGATTCCCTGTTGGCAATTTCCAGACGGTTAAATTAAGTAGGCAAGAATAATTTAGATCGTCATTGGTCATTGGTCATTGCTCATACTCGCTTCGCTCCCAGCAAGCTACGTCATTTATCGAAGCACTCAATCGGGGCGGG
>CAKZMA010000999.1 GCA_937127375.1 uncultured Coleofasciculus sp.
TTTAGGGACTGTAGGGGCGGGTTTAGGGACTAAGGTCAGCTATTGTTGAAATAACCGAACAACAAAACCCGCCCTCCTCACCGATAACGGAAAAACGAAACCCGCCCAAGCGCCAACATTCAAAAAAGGGATTCTGGGAGGGTTGTTAAATTTTCCTGACATTCGGAGAATTTGATTGTCTCCTGTGTCAGGATTAATTGATATATGCCTCTTAACTGAGTTTTAAGTAGCTGGCTTCGGCTTCTAGCTGACGAACCAAAGCGTCATTGCCATTGGCTCTAGCGACTTCTATACGATGTTGCAAGTTCTTATGCAGGCTTTGGCGATGGGTAGCTGCGGCTTCTTTGGCTTGTTTTTGTAGTTGTTTGTTCATGGTGAACATTCCTTTGGCTTTACTTCTGGTATTGACTCTAATTTAAAAATACCACGAATAAAATAAAAAAAGATCACCTAAACGTAGTATTTGATACAGAAATTAGTAAAATTTTGATGTGGACAACCGCAAACAGAGGGCAGAAGGTCAACCTAACCGCTCAATTTGCCCAACCCACTCTCCCCACCGTTGTGGAAGTTCGTCGAGATTGGCTAACCCAAGCATAAAACCTTGGTAACGACGGAGTGCGATCGCGTGAGCTTCGGGATAATCCGCACAGCAATCAGAGATCACAGTAACCAAGAACCCCAACTGAGACGCGGAAGCGGCGGTTAACAGGACACAAACCGATGTCACCAATCCCGCCGTCAGGATGTATTTTTTTCCCTGGGAGCGCAGATAATCCAGCAACGGAGGATGATGGAACCCATCTTGAGTTTGCTTTTCCATAACCATTTCTCCAGATTGCGCCGCCGCCACACTTAACACATCGGCTCCTGGCGTTCCTCGCAGACATAGCGCACGTCCCCGCAACCGATATCGCGGTAACCAATCGGAACCATCAGGGTGAAAAACTTCCCGCAGATGCACCACTTCGAGTCCCTCTTGACGACAGAAGCGGAGTAAACGAGCAATATTGGACTGGAACTCTGGAAACGCTTGTTCGAGTTCTGGATTCCAGAAATCCTGTTGCACATCAATTAACAGTAAAGCAAATTGCTGCCAATCTCGATTAACCATTTTTGATTTCTTCCGCTTTATCTATCATGGCGTGTGTGTAGGGGCGGGTTTCACTATTATCGTTTTTTGCTTCACCCAGATGCGACTAAACCCGCCCTGACCGAGTGCAAAAATTAAATCATATCTTCCCTATATCTTCTCCCTTGTCTCCTCCGCTCCCAGACGTAGCATGCTACGTCTCTACATGCGCTAAAATTTGTTGCCACTCCTGATCCGATAACGGTTGTACAACAAACTCCACACCAAAACAATCGGCGGCGGCTTGGGTTAGTGCTTCGATCACCGTTTGCCTTAAATCATCCCCTCGCTGAGTTAGGGGTAATCTGACAGGAGATGATTCACCAAACACCTGAGTAAATAACTGAGCATCCGGCTCTAAGCGCATCGAACCATGTTGTAATATTGTGTCACCGCGTCGCAACTGAGCGCTGCCAATCAGTTTGTCTCCTTGAGTTGTAACCAAATCTGCACCCGTAGCCGTGGCAAAACAATTGGGATTGTGGCGATACTCTCGTCCCGCCTTACCATAGTGCAAATCGACGCCGAGCGATCGCCATCCCTGAATCAAAAATTCACAAATCTGCTGATATGCCTCAATGCGCTTGTTACTGAGTCCTG
Source organism: uncultured Coleofasciculus sp. (assembly GCA_937127375.1). Classification (GTDB taxonomy): domain Bacteria; phylum Cyanobacteriota; class Cyanobacteriia; order Cyanobacteriales; family Coleofasciculaceae; genus Coleofasciculus. The sequence goes on from CAKZMA010000999.1 coordinate 1,733, forward strand.
AGGTCACCACCATATACGTTAAATCACCTTGGTGCAACACAGCGCGTCCTCCCGTGGGACGCCTGACTAAGGGAATCGGTTTTCCCTTCCAGGTCAGATTTTGCCAAGTCGGAGACCAACGACATTGATGGTACCCTAGGGAAATTGTGGCGGATTCCCAAGTGTAAAACCGCAGAACTGGAGAATTTTTAGCACCTGTATATCCAGACGTGCCATGGCACGTCTGGATATTGCCCCCCCGCTCCCCGGTACGTTTTTCCAGAAGCCATTGGTCAATTGCCATCTGAAGCTGTCCGGGGAGGCATAGGGGAGGGATTAAACGCCAAGGTGATTGGCTCGTCAGGATTGGTTTCATTGCTTCATCGAATTTTTAAAATCGTTGTCATACAGTAGACAAAACTTTACATTTTAATTTTGCCATTTCCATCTCCTTTTATCCTGTTTTAGCGAAACCGTAATACGTTTTAATACGAC
>CAKZMA010001000.1 GCA_937127375.1 uncultured Coleofasciculus sp.
CGATGATTCAGTATCAAAAGTCTTTTGGCAATATGGGGATTGCTATGCTTCAGGTTGCTAAGACGTTGTTATGTCGTCCGGAACAATCGATGGCGACGATTTTTGGTACGGCGGCGGTTCAATTAACTCAGCGTAGCACAAACGCTACCTGTAGGGGCACGGCACTGCCGTGCCCATCCGTGTCAACTTAAGCCACAACCTGACTTTTCACGGCATGTGGCGCAACGTTAGTAGAGACGTTGCATGCAACGTCTCTACAACTTTTCGGTGACACCCGGATGTGACTAAACCCGCCCAGACTCAGGTTTCTAGACTTCTCGTGAAAAGTCAGAAGCCACAATCCCCTCACCCCCAAACCATCTCCATCCCCCCTAACCCCCCTTTGAAAGGGGGGGAAAAAGAGGGGAATGGTGGAGAGGGGAGTAAGAAAGAAGCGTAAGTTCCAATATATTTAGTGACAAACGATTATGCAATTACTTGATTCTCCTCAAACTCAGCGAACGACTGAGGCAACTGGGCGATTACTGGATGTTCTGGATGATATTGTGAATAAGGTTGAGATTCAGTCGGATTTCTCGATTCGTCATCCTGATTACAAACCCTTTGAATTGCCTGCGGAGGTAGTTGCCCGTTTTCAGAAAATGCCTGGGGATATTCAGCGGAAATATCTGAGTCTGCAACTGCGGAGTTTTCTGTATGGGATTTATTACAATGGTTCGATGCGAACTGCCCTCGCACCAGAGGCGGATTCAAATCCTCTGCCACTAGACCTGGAGAATAATACCATGTTGGGGGTAGATTTGGGGTTTTATCAGCGATTGCATGACAGCAATAGCGGTACTGGCTATTTTGATAGAGGTTGGTATGTTCTCAGGGAGGAAAGTGATGGCAGTTTAGCGGTGACGAAGGGGAGTTTAAGGCTGCATATTCAGCGCGATAAGCATCTTCAATCATCTGAACAGGCTGCTGTTGTGGGTGATTCGGTGGCTATCCGGATGCCTAAGAATTTTGTGCAAAACGGCTTTTATATGGCGGTTGGCAATGTGGGGTCAAATCGTCTTGAGGATGCAAAGGGTGAGTCGGTGACGGTGCGTATCTACTTCAATTTGACTCCTGAAGGTGCAGTTGCGGTGATGGGTAGCCTGACACGGCGGCTAAATGAGAAGGCGATTCCTTTTAGTTTCAAGGTTTTGTACAATCCCAAGGATTATGGGCGGCATGATTCAGGGGTGCTGTACTTTGATAAGAGTGACTATGAGGGAGTTAGGGACGTTTTGCCGGCTGTGTATGGGGAGGCGCGATCGCATTTTCAGGAAGAGGTTCCCTTATTCACCATGCCGCTTGCACCGGGGTTGGGGTTAGCAGAAGAACCGAACTGCAAATTTGCAGATCAAGAAAGCTTTGGGATGAACCGCTGCCAAATTGTCGCCAATGGTTTGCTGGAAGCTTGGCACTCTGGAGATGACTCACCAGAGGGTAGGATGAACCCTATCCTCCAGCAATTTTCCGTCTTGGGGATTGAATTACAGCGTTCGTACCTTAATGCCAACTCTAAAGACATTTACACAGCTTTAGACCTATGAAAATATACTTACCACGAGGAGACTAACAATGCTGAAAAAGTTGTTGATGGTTGCTGCTCCCGCAGCATTTATTGCTCTCGGAGTTGGAGAAGCGTCACAGGCTGCAACCTTTCAAGTATTAGCCAGTGGCCTTGATAGCCCACGAGGGCTTACCTTTGGTCCTGATGGGGCTCTCTACGTTACGGAGGCGGGTAGAGGGGGTACAGGACCATGCATTCCAGCACCTGGTAGTGGACCCGATGGACCTATTGTATGTTATGGTCCAACTGGTGCTGTGACACGCATTCAAAATGGCACACAAGAGCGTATAGTTACAGGTCTTCCGTCTATAGCATTACCTATCCCAGAATTTTCTATCACTGTTGATGCCACAGGTCCACATGACATACAGTTCGATTCGACCGGAAAACCTTATGTAGTTCTTGGTTTGGGTTCGTCCCCAGAGCAACGCGATGAGGTGCTGCAAATTCCTGAGTTCGGACAACTCATCGCCATTGATAACCTTAACGGAGAGGCTTCGTGGACAAGGCTAGCCGATCTCGCTGCGTATGAGGGCTTATATAATCCCGATCGTCTAGGTTCGGGCTTCTATAATCCTTATAATAATGGCATTGATAGCAACCCCTATGCACTTCTAATTCAGGATGACACTGCCTATATTGTTGATGCAGCTGGAAACGATTTTTTCCAAGTAAAGACTGATGGGAGTGGGCTGGAGTTGCTATCTGTGTTTCCTGAGCGCCCCGTGGCTGATCCAATTACTGGTCAAACTATTGGAATGCAATCGGTTCCCACAGCTATCGCAACTGGTCCTGATGGTGCTTTCTATATAGGTGAATTCACGGGTTTTCCTTATCCAGAAAAGGCAGCGCGTATCTTTCGACTTGACTCTGATAATCAGCCAGTGCTTTATGCTGATGGCTTCACGCAAATAATTGATCTTGCTTTCGATAATGAGGGTGGTCTGTATGTTCTAGAATTTGCCTCTGAGTCATTATTTTCGGGAGGCTTTACTAGTCCTGGCACTCTGATCTATTTAGATCCTAATGGCACTCGTACAACCATCGCTAGCGATGGGCTAATCTCCCCTACAGCTCTGGAAGTTGGTCCTGATGGTGCTATCTATGTCTCAAACCGAGGTTTCATTCCAGGACAAGGTCAGGTTGTTCGTATCTCAGTCCCCGAACCTACTTCTACATTAGGTCTGTTAGCTTTTGGTGTTTTCGGTACGGCTTCGTGCTTGTTGCACAAACAGAAATCAGCCAACCCAGTCAAAAACCGTGTGGGGTGATTTATAGCGGTAAACGCTGACACAAACAAATTGATTTGCACTGGCAAAAATGCCAGTTTTTTTTAGCTTAGTAGATGAAGGACTATGCTTTCAACTGAATAAGGTAGAAAAAACGACTTTAATTACATCTAAAGAAAGTCATCTAGAGAGACTTTACTGACTATGAATGCTCTTAATAACATGACTAATAATTAGATGCATTGCGTCTAATTATTTTTGCATACTTTTTAAGCTCAATGTTTCTACAACAATCCTCAATAGCTTGTGTACATAGAATGCCTAGTTTGAGTTATTCTGGACTCTGCTTGCGTTCATATCTAATTTAATATCGCTGTAAAAGTTTATCGTAAATTTGAAATAATGATGAGTAGCTTAAAGAGTAATCAATATCTAAAAAATTACCTAATAGCAGGGCGCTTCGATACTTACCATTTTCTTTAGAAATTACTGATTCAATTATTTCTAAAAATACAGGTTTAGCAAATTGACATAGTAATTTTTGTGTGCGAATATATAATTAATTGATTAGGAAGTAACCAAACTAATCATTACCTGAACAAATTAACTTGAAGCTTCAAAGGAGATAAACCAATGGCAGCGATCAAAATTGACAATCTATCCGTTAGCGGAGCCGAATTCTTTTCTGATTCGGAAAGCTATTTAGATGAGTTGTCAGAAAGTGATGTTCTCACCGTCAAGGGAGGAACCGGGGTTACAATTCGTCGTACAACTCGTTACTTTACTTGGTTTTTTAGGGTAAGGTGACACTTGACAACAATGAAGGTAAATAACCCTTCTAAGTAACCACTTAGGTTGGGATGAGGCAATTCAAATTCTCATCCCAACTAAGACTACTTTATTCAGGAGTACATTTCCAAAAATCGGGGATTGGGAAAACGAAAATGTTACTCCTTCCTTTTTCTCAATTCCTAGTCCCCAGTCCCAAGCTAAAAAAAACGATGTAAGCGGAAACGATATTATCTACTTCCCCTAAACATTATCCAGTTTTTTGAGACACACCCAACATCTTTTGACGATTCTCAGATTCAGGTAGTAACTCTCCAACCTATAGTGCGTCGTTCAGCTTGGAATAGTCAGTTAGCCTTCTTAAATATTAGAACGAAGTAAGCTCTAGACCGAGTATAGACAAACGCAGAGGTGTTGAGAAGTTAAAGTTAATTAGCTGAGCTTGATTCAAATCGCACTGGAAACAGCCTTGCCCTTGCCTTAAATTTACTGATCATGCAAATCCGCTAATAAGCCTAAGCTTCAGCTAAACAATTGGCTACTTCAACCCAAGATAAACCTTGGGTTATTTTTTTTAGTTCTTTTGAAGGGAAACCATGGAGGTAATATAGACATAAGAAAGAAGAAAAATTTTTAATTATTTCTTCAATCATCATGATTTTTTCAAGGAAACAATCTGTTTTGAATACTTTTAGTCACCCCTAGGGTAATTTTAATCAAAAAAAGTAATATTTATTTCCATAATCTAGTAACTAAAACCTTGAAATACTAGAGAAAGTAGCAGAACATGGTAATGGGATGAGGCAATTCAAAGTCTAATCCCAACTGAAACAACTTTACTTAATGAGGACATTTCCAAATGG
>CAKZMA010001001.1 GCA_937127375.1 uncultured Coleofasciculus sp.
CAGAGGCGAAACGTTCTGCGGCTAACTATCGTCTCTATACCGATGCAGATGTACAGCATTTGCGGCGGATTGTGGCATTAAAATCTCAGGGGTTTCAATTAGATCATATTCGTCAGTTATTGACACCTGATTCTGGAGATCTCAAGGTTGACCGATTAACGTCTCAACTGCAACAGCAATATCGCTCAGTGATGCAACAATTGGCTCGTTTGCGCCAAACAGCATCGGCTTTGGAAGGATTGTTAGGACGCGATCGCTGTTGTCGAAAGATTCAAACTGAAGCACTGGCGCAACTGCGACAATTAGAACTAGAATCGACAGTTGGATTAGAAGAATTAGCACCATTTTGGCACAGTTTAGATGCCGCTTGTGATGCTCATCCCGAAGACTTTAGCGAATCCTTGCAGCAACTGTTACCTGATTTATCCCAAAAGAATGAAATTGAACGCGATTTACTCACCAAATTGGTACTCGCTAGTGGTGATGTCAGTTTAGTCGATTTTGTGCGTTTGAGCCAGGGGGCGATCGCTTCAGCCAGAAATGCCCTCAAGACTCACTGTGAGATTGTCGCTGATGTTTCTCCAGTTGTCGCGGCTCTTGATCAGACTCGCCTTGCACATTTAGGAATTCCTGTCAAGACTCTAATAGATGAACCCCACATCCACAGCGCTGATGAAGCCGAACGCAGGTTTTGCCAACAAGGGGAATGGCAGGAACGATTACAACATCTCACGCCTGGTTGTATCTTAGCGATCGGCTATGCTCCATCAGTATTGATATCTGCCTTGAAATGCATCGAACAAGGACAACTGCAAGTCTCCTTAATTGTGGGAATGCCGATTGGCTTCAGCCACGCCCCAGCTGCTAAACGGCGATTAATGGGTTCGGGTGTGGAGTATATTACCACTCTGGGGACAACTGGTGGTGGATTATTAGCCGCCGTCGCCCTGAATAGTTTAGTTGAATCTTTGATTGAAAAGCCCGATTGTCATTGTTATTTGCAGAATCAGTAGAGCGTCGGTTCAATAAAAGTAACACCGATTCAGGAGGTCACGCCGATGATCAACACGACTCTGAACTTTAAGAAAGCACCTGGTCACCAAGTTTTAGCCGCAGCAGGTAAAAAGATTTTACGTCCGGGGGGACGCACCGCGACTGAACAGCTTTTTGAGTGGGCAAATTTTCAACCGGGAGAGACGGTATTGGAACTTGCGGCTAGTTTTGGCTATAGTGCGATCGCACTGGCTCAATGCTTTGGTGTCAGGGTTGTCGGTGTCGAGAAGAACCCTGAGAGTGTAGCACGGGCGCGGGAGAATATCCGGGCAGCAGGGTTAGAAGGACAGGTGGAAATTATTGAAGGCGATATTTTTCACCTAGAAGCTATTCCTGGACAATTCGATTACGTTCTAGCAGAAGCAATTCTAACCATGCAAGCTATCCCTGGTAAGGAAAAGATTTTGCAAGGTGTTCGGCAAAAACTAAAGCCAGGGGGTAAGTACCTCGCCCATGAAGTATTGGTTAAAAACCATGAGGAGCAAGTTCACAAAACCCTATCCCAGGTTATTCGTGTAAATTCCACACCCCTATCCTTAGAAAATTGGAGTAGCCTCTGCGAAAAAACCGGACTCAACGTGCAGCAGTATCAAACGGGAGCGATGAATTTGTTAAATCCTATTGAGATACTGCGAGATGAAGGCGTAATTGATACCCTTCGGATTTTTTGGAATGTGTTAACTAAACCGCCGATTCGGGAGCGAGTTTTGGCAATGCGTCGTGCCTTTCACCAACACCGAGAGGATTTAGGATATATCGTATTTTGTGCCATTGCTAGCGAAGCCTAGACAAATTGTTTAGTCCTAGTCGTTGCTGCTAGGGAAAAGGATCGCGCTGTTCAAGGGGTATAGCAACGGTAGCGTAGAGATGTTGCATACTACGTCTCTACCTGTATTTCTTGGTCTTTCAGGGTGAAATTATGACTCAGCCAGCTATCAATATTACACGCTTGGTCAGCGCCCGGTTTGGCGATCGCAAGTCTATGTGCCAATACTACTGAACTGACGCTTCAGTGCCATGGGAACAGCACTCCTGCTGGTTAATTGCAACCGCAGGCTCATCGCTTACCCATTCATAGAATTCCAAGGACTCTTGAGAGCAATCAACACAATGGTGACAGCGTTTTGGAGTCGGTAACTTTTGCACTCTCCCTTTGCGGATGAGTCGGTTCAGCATACCGCGTAGAGCATCCGCATGAATACCAAAATGAATCTGCATTTGAGCCAGGGATGCTCTCCCTTGCTGAGACAGATAGTCCTGAATCTCATTCAAAATCATGTCTTTTTTCCACTTTCAACACTCAGTTATGATGAACCGATTAAATGTATCTGGCGATTCATCGGTCTCTACAATGCTCCCTAATACTTATTCATTGGACTTTGGACAAAAAAATAAATTTGCGTAATTTATTTGCCAAGGCATTTAGGGCAGAAAAATTAGATGTAGGGGCGGGTTTAGGGACAATCGTAGGGGCGGGTTTAGGGACAATTGTAGGGGCGGGTTTAGGGACAATTGTAGGGGCGGGTTTAGGGAATCAATTCAGATATCCACCAATAACGGAACAACAAAACCCGCCCTCCCCACCAATAACGGAACAACAAAACCCGCCCATTCCCCCACCGAACGGCAATCGATTAATCCCAAACTGGACAACCAAACCTACCTTATTCTCAACCGCGATCGCACAAAAAAAAATGTCGAAATTGGGGCAGGGCGGGTTTTGTAGAAAGGTGATTGGTGACGCCATTAATTTTGTCCCTAAACCCGCCCCTACAGTAGGTTTTTGGTTAGGTGAAAGATTGGGGCAGGGCGGGTTTTGTCGAAAGGTGATTGGTGGCTTCATTAATTTTGTCCTTAAACCCGCCCCTACATTGGGTTTTATGTCCCGATATCATACGTTAATATTAACCTGAAACCCGATCAAAAAAC
>CAKZMA010001002.1 GCA_937127375.1 uncultured Coleofasciculus sp.
GCTGCCATAACCGCACCAAAGATAGCACCAGCCCAGTCTCCATTGATGGCAGATTGGATTGCATTAATTCCTGCACTCGCAGCAATCAGACCAATACCTACCAACTGTAGACCGGGAACAAAACTAACAACTGTTCCAACCAGACTGACAATCGTAGAGATCCCACTGAGTATTTTGTTCCAGAAGGCTTTTTTCCGTTGTTTACGGGCTTCTTTACGCTGAGCAATAATTTGGTCTAGGGCTTCTCTTGCTTGAGCTGCCCATTGCTCAGAAATTTCGACCTGTTGCTCTGCATAGGCAATGCCTTGCAAAACCACCCAGTACTCAATATTTAAATCGTCAAGCTGGTCTCTTAGTTCTTGATTTTTCTCAGCTGCTTCTACAAATTGCTTAGAAGCTTCTTGTAAGTCTGACTGAGCTAACTGCAATAGCTGAGCCTCTTGCTGACTTTCAACATCAATCTGAGCTAACTCTGCCTTGTACTGTTCAATTTGCTCCACCATGCCATCAGCAACTGCGAGCAAATTAGCCTGAATGCTGGCAGCTTCTTCACCTTGTAGAGCTAAGTGAATATCGCCCTTAACTTCTGTCAGCAGTGCTTTCAAATCATCTGGCAAGTCTGGTTGTTCAGTTTCTAGACCGTCTAACTTTCCTAGTAGTTCGGCCATTTGAGTTTGTAACTGCACAGGAGATTCAACAATATCTAGATCCGTCATCCCCAACTCACCCCGAATTTCATTCAGGGTCTTTTGCAGGTCAGCTTCCGATTGAATCTGCTTCAACTGCTCAATCTGAGCCAGCACCACTTTGCGCTTGCGATCAATTGCCTGCTGCTCCCGCGCTAGCCGAGCTTGAATACTCTGCTCAATGTCAGCATCCCGTTTCTCTGCGATTTGGACTTCTAGCTGCGCTTGGGCTAAATTTAGTTGCTCCAGGCTTGCCAGTTGGATGAAGGTACGCTCAGTTTCTGCCCGTATTTTTTCGATACTCTCTAGACGTACTCGGGCAATAGCCAAAGCCTGCTCTTTCGCCTCAATCTCTTCCTGAGTTTCTGCAATTTTGGCATTCCACTTATCCAGTTCTTTCTGAGCTTTAGCCTCTTCATCCTTAAGTACTTCAAGCTGTTCTTCAGCTTTTTGACGAAGCTGTTTCCAGTGTTCTGCTTGCTGCTTCTCCTGTTCTTTTACTTGTAAGAGATGTTGCCATTCTTGGTAGTACTGGTCCGCTAATTGACGATACTCAGGTTTAGCAAACTTCTTATCACTGGCAAGGTCATCGTAATCTTTGTAGTAAAGCTCCGCTAAGGTAGCGCGATCATTAGTCTCAGCTACCTTGAGGAGGCTGATTGCTTCTTGATTACCAGCATCTACAGCTTGCTGAAGCTGTGCGATGATTTGCGACTCAATCCCATTGACTTTCTGCTGAGCCTCAGTCGCCTTCAGAGTGTAATTGAGATTGAGTTGTGTAACTTCTCGCAATTCTTTTAGAATTTGCTGCTGTTGTCGAGCCTGTTGAATATGCTCGTCATTTCTAGCAAGTAACTCCTCCTGTAAGTCCTTGAGAGGCGCTGTCAGTGCTTTACTGCTCGCTTCAGCTTGTTCTGCCAAACGCTGAGCTTCTGCTAAGGCTTCGCGGGCTGCGCTAAGTTCCGCCTCTAGAGTGCTAGTATCTTGATCAGGATTCACTATATACGCCTGTAGAAGCTTCTCTTCAGCAACGATGACAGCATCGCTAGCAGCAACCAGGGCACGCTTTTGGGTTAAGGCGGTTTGCCGCGCTTCTAAGACGTTAATTTTGCTTAGCAACAGTACCAGAGACTCTCGTAACTGGGCTTCTTTTGTAGCGAGTTCTGTGAGTTCAGTAGGAGCAGCATCAGTAATTTGCGCCTGAACGGTCTGAATTGCTGCTTCTAAATCGACCTTGATAGCAACAGCTTGCTGTAGCTCCTCATTGGTTGCAATTGTTTGTCCTTCAATCCACTGCTCTACCTCTGCTAACATACTTCGGTATTGCAAGGCTTGGCGATCAATCTCACTCTGGCTTTTTAAGACATCAACTGTCGCTTCTTGATAGCCGTGAGATTCTGCCATGTAAGTCTCCCAAGCTTGCTCTAATAATGTTTTGATAGTTTGGGCTTCTTGCTGAGCTTCAAGGGCTTGCTGCTCTAAAGTCAAAAGTAAGTTTTGAGCTTGTACCAAATCAGCCTGAAGTTCTGGTGTCTCATAATCAGTCTTGGCTTTAAGCTGATCGAGAATGTTGCGTACTTGTTTGGCTTGCCATTCAGCCTGTGAGGCTGCATTGTCAGCTTCTATCCACTGCTTCTCAAGCTTGGCATACTCAGACTCTTTGTCTTTCCAGTAATGAAGATCAACTCGAGCTTGATCAATATTATTTTCTAGCCTTGTCTTCTCATTTTTGTAATCGAACCATCTGAGCAAAGCAAAGTCTGTAAGATTCTCTTTTGATTTACTAATCTCAATACCTAAAAACTTTTTCTTTTTAGTCAATATCCAATATGGATGCCTGTCTTCGGGCCTCAGATTTTCTTCAAGAGGAATTTTATTATTTTTCCTCCAAGTTCTACTTTCATCGAGAGCCTCCTTCATTTTGGTTAGTACTCCCTTCACTTCCCATGTGTAGAGACCAGGAATTTCCACGCCCAAGATTTTAAATTGCTTCTTGCCATATCCATATAGAAGCGAATAGAAGCTAGTAGGATTATTTGGATCTAATTGATGCTCCAGTGTTTTACGTTCTCTTGTAGCTTCGTCCAGTTTTGAGCTATATCTCCCTCTTCTATTCTCCGTAGTTTTACTATGATTATCAGTTATCTCTTGAAGAAGAATTTTACTTGGTTTGAGAGAGTCAATAATTTCCAAACTATCTAACCTAGAAGGTAATTGAGACAATCCTTTCTCCAGCTTGTCAAGATAATCTGTTGCAGCACTCACCTCATTCACATAATCAGGGTTGATAACCTGGGCTTTTTCTATCAGTCCCTTGAGTATAGAAACTGACTTCTCAGAATCTATTGGTGGATAAGCAGAAGCTTGTTGCCTAAAAGAAAATGCAAGAGACTGATACTGGTGGTAAAGATTTTGCTCTAAGGGATTGTATCGATAATGCTGAGATAGTAAGTCGTAGCGAGCAGCAATGCTTTCTAAGTACAGTCGTGTTGGAATTTGCTTATACGTTTCCTTAAAGTCAACCATTGCTGGTGACTCTAAACCATTACGAGCCGCAATCTCATCCAAACTCTCCCAAAGCTGCTTATCTTGATCAAGCTTTAATTTTAAGTACTCTATCCGGTTTCTGGTATCAGATAGAGCTTTGGCAAACCCTGAACCTCTATCCCCAATGGCTTCTTGAGTTGTAATTTGGTCTCTTAAATAGCTCTTCGCTATCCGATATTGACCATAAGGGTCTGCTAGTTGAGCCTGCATGACCGCAATTAACTTATCAACGGCTTGCGACTGGGTACTTTGAGCTGCAATCAAATCCTGTGTAATTTGGTGGCTCACTTGCAAATCTTTTGTCCACGTTTTGACTGCCCCGACCAAATCATCTGCAACCTGATCATGAAGCTGAGCATACCCTTGAATTGATTCATTGCTCAGTGCAGCTTCCGCTGCCTTAGCTGTGACTAGCTCAGGGCGTGGAGCCTTAAGTTGTTCATCTAAGTTCTGTTGCTGACGCAGAATTGCAAGACTATCCCATGTATCATTTAGCAAGTCTCGGAGTTCTCCGACGGTTGCAGCAGTATCCTTCTGCCGAGCTTCTAACTCTTTAAGATGATCTTCTAAAAATATGGAATCCCCAATGGTTTCACTAAGGGTACTGCTTCCCAGCTCCCCAATTACCTGAGACAACTCCTCTTTACTGTCGTTCAATAGTTGATAGTGTTGTTGTAATTCACTGATGAAAGCTTCAACTTTAGGCTCAATCTGAGTGTAGAAAAAGTCAGGATCAGATTCTGAAGCAACAAGACCAAAGGCAATCAGTTTGCGAGCCGCTTCAGTACGTAGATGTATAGCCTCTTGCAAACTCTCCCATTTATCTTTCGAGTTTGCAATGTTTGACTCCAAAGCTGATACCTGGCTTTCAAGCTGAGATAGAAACGGATCAAGCTCAGCTAAAACTAGCGCGAGTTTATTTGGTAATTCAGCTACAGTATCGTACTCAGGAATTTTTTGGCCAGAATCTAGAAGCTGCTGTTTTGTTTGACCAACGACAGTTTCCTGCTCAGCTTTTTGTGCCTCTGTATCTTTGACAAGGCTTAGAGCTGCCTGAATCTCAACCCAGAGCTTATTTCTTTGGTCTGCAATCAGAGAAGCTTGCTGATGGTTCTCCAGTGCTGCTGCTGCTTCTGAAGCAGAGTAGAAGCCAGCTGCCCAGGTATTAGCCTCATGCTGGAGTGAGAGGTTGTAGTAATACAGTTGCTCTTCTTTAAGTAATTCATCCTGGGTCAACAACTCTTCCAGTAGACTCTGCTGTATATCTAGTTTATCGTTTATCTTTAGCAGCTCACTTTGTGATGACAAATATCCTAGCTCCAACAACATTGTTTCCAGATTATCTGTCTTATTAAAACCTTCTAATATTGCTTGATAAATCCCGTTCTGATTCTGGTTTGAAACTTCCCACTGCTCATTTCTCTGTTGATGGAGTTCAGTTTCCTTATCGACCTGAGTAAAGAAGGTATCCAAATTCTGGAGATTGCCAGAAAACTCTTTGACCTGCTCGACATAACGCTCAGTTAACTGAATAGCCTGATACTTCTCACTCAATAAATTTTCAGTTGTGGCAAGCGCTTGCTTATAGGCTTGATATTGAACTGGATACGAGAGTTCTAAATTGGGGTAAGACAGTACATCCTCTATTTGGGACTTATTCAGCCTGAGCTGAATATGTTCATCCCATAGATCCTCCAGAGCCTTCTGTGCAAGCGTATATGTAATTTCGGCAAAATCTTTCTTTTGGGCTATGGTCTCTTTTGTATTTAAAAATGCCTGCTGGTTACGACTGATTTCTTCAAGGTAATCGATATATTCCCGTGTTGGTAGGTCACCAGAACTGATAGAATTATGGTAATCACTCAAATCAGTAATAAGGCGATTTAGTTCACCTTCAAGTACAGTTAATGGGGCTGATGCGGTGAGCGTGTTCAAATGAGCCTTAACCCATTCCAGCTCCTTAGAAACTGCATTTTTAGTACTCTCGTCTTCATTAGCAACTTCACCAAGACGTTTTTTAAGATATTCAACCTGTCCCTGAATAGCATCCATACGCTCTCGATAAGGTAATGAGAAGCCTGCCATCTCTAACAGACTACGCAGGTTCTCTTGTCCTTTCTCCTGAGCTAGTCGAATTGCTTCCAGCTCATTGGGAACAGATTCAAGTTGCAAATCTAACTGCGTTAGATTTTCTTGAGAATTAACGAGGTCTTCCTCAATGTCTGTGATGCGATCTTGTTTCTGAGCTAACTCCTGATTAATTCGTTTAATTTTTTGCTGTTTTTGCAGTCCATCAATCATCAATAAATCCTGCACAGCCTGAAGCTCGTAAGTATAAGCATCTCGCTCAGCTTCTACACCTGAACGCAAAGAAGAGTTAGGGTCATTTTTGTTAAGCCATAGTTGTTCTGAGGCGATCGCACTTTCCAGCTCAATGATTCTTGCAGCTAATAGTTCTCCTCTCGAACCTTCACTCAGGTTTATGCCTGCATTCTGTAGTTTCTGTTTGAGTGAGTTGCCTTCACCATTGGTAAAAGCTTCATAAATAGCCGCCTGATTTTCCAAGATGAACTTCTCAAAACTAAGCGCTTGTAGGTCTTGAGCGAGTGTTTGATATTCGTTTTGAAGCGTAAGGTATCTGTTTGACTCAACCTGAGCTTGTTGATCCACTAGGGCCAAGCCTTCTTCCAGGAGTCTTTCTTGAGCAGACAGAATGCTGACCTCAGCTTTTAACTGTTGGTATTGATCGAGTACCTCAAATGTGTGCTTTCCAAGGGATGGGTCTGGAGAGTCATCCGTTCCTAGTAATTCATTCCAGAAATCAGTTTGAGTTGTGGGAGATGCCTCCAGCAGATTTGCTCCAGGTACTTGTGAGTCTGAGGCAGGTCTTGCCAATGTCTCGACTCGCCCTTCTCCACTAAAAGCCTCAATTTGGATTGGAGCAGCTTCGGATAAGAATTCTTCCTGTGTCTGTTGAGCTAGTAGAATAGCCTCTGCCGCATCCAGTAACCCCGCCCCTGTTGCAGAATCCCAACCCGGTTCCGCTAAGTCATCTGCTGTTTTTAGCAAGATGTCCTTAACCTGTTGATAATTAAGATCAGGGTTAGCCTTCCAAACTAGAGAAGCCACCGCAGTTACATAGGCAGTAGACTTTGATGTTCCAACAAATGCTTCGGGATCATTTTCCCACTGGCCACCAGGGGCTACCAGAGATAATCCTTCTCCTTGGGAGGAGTAGTCTGCCTTTTCCTCCCAACGAGTGACTGAACCTACGACTAGGATGTTGTTGAAGATTTTTGAGGCAGTACCCAGGGCAGACATCTTGTCGCCAGTGTTGCCAGCAGCCACAACTAGAAGCACATTGTTATCTTGAGCGTACTGGAGTGCTTGCTGCTCTGTAGGAGTTAGTTCATAACGGGTTGTAACCTGCTGTAGATCATCGAGTTGTGTCAAATCAAAGCCTAGATGAATCACTGCTCTAGGCTGACCGCTGCTTTTTGCCTGATCCACCAATCGCATTAGCTGGTCAGCCCAGTTTCCATCATTTGTATGAACGAGTGAATAGTCTTGGTCTTCAATCCCCTCAATGGAATTGAAGATTTCTAGTGTCTTTTCATCGTGACCTTGTTCAGTAAAATCGATAAAACCGATGAAAGGTGATGAAGCTTCCTGATCTGGTAAGTCAGGGAGATCATGGGCTTCAATCAATAGCCGCTCCCAAGCACCTGGATCAGAACCAGTCAGAGCCTCATGTAGCGAAACTGGCAATCCCAGTAATTGCCCGACTGACTCACTGTGAATAACTTGGTAAGCCGTATTTACCTGAGACGGCTCAAAATTCAGAGCTTCCAACAGTTCCGGCTTGATGAGAAACTTCAAAGTATTTGGCTGTTCCTCAATCAGACTATCTAGGCTAGCCACAAGAGCAGAAAGTTCCTGATTACCCTCTAGGCTAGTCCTATCAGATAGTGTTTCAAAGACCTCCCCGAAACCATCAAGTAATTTTGTAACCACATTCCTAGTCGCAGAGTCTGGACCCTTCGCCACTAAAATTGGATGCTGAACATACCGATCGCCCTGGTCATTTGTCGCCTGTACCGCGATACGATCAATATCAGCATCAGGCTGAGTTTGGACAATAAGTGCATCCTCACTCTCAATTTGCGGATCTAGATTTTGAGTACCCTGATCCACAACTTCAAAGACCCATGACTCTTCTTCAGGGAGGTCTGGGAATAAGAGTTCCAAATCAATTTGGGTTTGTCCCTCTGGCGCTAACACAATAATAGGGTCATCTGGCTCCAGAAAAGAAGCCGCATAGTCCAAGAGTTCTTTTCCCAAAGCGGTATCGCGCCAATCATGGTCTAGGTCAATAACATCATCTAGACTCGCCGCCTCCCCTTCGGCTCCCCCAACTCGAAAAATAAGATCGTTGTAATCCAGGTCTGACCCCGTATCAACCCGCCAGTCTTCCATCACGAACGTATTGCCATCCCCCGTCACATCGGCAATTTGCCCAACAT
>CAKZMA010001003.1 GCA_937127375.1 uncultured Coleofasciculus sp.
ATGTAATTAAACCCGCCCTGATTCACAGGTTTTGTGTTTTTCGGTGAATTGTTAGGTATGGGGGAGTTATCTTATTTCATCATAGATGATGTTTTTGTACGGTGTTTGGGTATGACAAAAGTTTTGGCTGGGTTCTTGGGGTTTGATGGGCTAAAGCCCTTACTACGAACTACGAACTACGAACTACGAACTGGGTGGAGTTTTTTGAGTTAAGTCCCATTCAATGGTGACTTTTACATTGGCTTGGGCGGTTCCTTTGGTAACGAAGGGGATTCCGGTTGACCCTCCAGTTTGTAAGCCAAATTCCAAGGCGACTTTACTCTGTGCTAGGTTATCGGTGAGTCCCTGTTTGACACTATCGAGTACGAGTTTGGAGTAACTCTTGACTGTACTCTTCATGGTGCGTTTTAATTTATTGGTTCTGTCTTGAATATCGTCAATAAAGCCAACGGCTTGCAGTTCATCACTGTCTTCCTCATCATATTGGATATAAATGGTTTCGCCATCATCGCCCATAACTTCTGTTATTCTAGTGGTCATAATTAAATATCTCCTTTAACTCATGAATGTAAGAGAGTGCAAGAAGACAGAAATAATGAAACAGCTACCATCTCCCCTACTCCGCCACAGATACAAAGCTGTTCAAGTATTTCCGCCACACTGCAAGAGTCTTCCCGCCAGGGGTTAAAACCCCAGGATAACGCTCTTACGTCACTTTCGGAAGAGCGAAGCCTGAAACCCTTCCTATGATAGAGCTTTACCTAGACTTGCATAGGTCTGATGTAACGGATTGTTCCATTCTATGCAACAATAAGTCCCGTAGTTCTGTCGTTGTCTCAATCTAAAGGAATTCGATTGTGAATCAATCCCCCAATGAAGGCACAAAAACCTTTTTGTATATTATTGGCATTTCCCTGGGTGTGGGTCTGTTACTCGCAGCATTTGTTTTGCTACTCACGGGACTCGGTGTAATTCAGCAAATTCCATCGGCTGTCGTCTGGGCGATCGTTCTCTTTTCCATTGGTATCGGTATCCTCAGCGGTCTCACGATCCGACGGTAAATTAAGTAGGTTGGTGGAAATAAACCGAACTCTCTTACGTTCTGTCACTATTTTTGAAACCTTCACGAATGACAAATGACAATACCCGCCGTTACCTTTAATTTTGTTCAACTACTTATATTATGAGTCCACCTCCCCCATCTGACACCCTAATTTATGCTTATATTTTTTCCATTTCTGTCGCTGTTACGATTGTGGTTTATATTTTTAGAGGTGTAGGCATCCTCAGCTTTATTCCAGGAGGTATTTTGTGGCTATTAATTTTACTATCTATTGCCACAGGGATTATTTACGGGGTGCAGAAAACCAAGCGGTACTAATACTCAATCAGGGTTAACGCTCCGGATGCGATCGCACCATTCGTTCGTTCGTAGTCAGCGCTTTAGCGCCTCCGGAATCCTGACTCGGGGCGGCTTTGGTTACATCTTCGTGAAACCCGCCCCTACACACTCAAAACTTTCTTATCTGCAACATTTGATTTCCGCCTCGTTGAAATTCATAAGCAACCTGCTTAATTTCCAGATTATATCCCTGTGCATTTAACTCCCTGATTACAGGTGATACGTGGGGAGATACATCTCCCGAAATATCTACCAGAGGAAAAATTCTCACCTCATTTGCCACACGACACAATTCCTGAATCGAAAGCAGGTGAAACCCTTGAGACAATAAGTCAGAATAGCTAAACAGGAAGTGAGAACAAACCGCTAAACTAAATTGACGGGTTGTAAATGGTAAACTAGGCAACTCAGCGTTAATATAGCGTCCTTGTTCAATTCCCATCGATAAATCGTCGATAAATTCTTCCATAGCTGACAGGCGAATTTCTCCCAGTTCTTCGGGTGTTCCAATTGTTTGCCACACATAGTTATCACGATTCGCTTTCACCCCATCAATCACCCTTGGATATACCTCTTGAATGCGTCTTTTAATATCAGTTGCCGAAAACTGATAGATAGGATCACAAGACATAACATTATATCCTTGGCGCGTCATCTCCGCATTAAAGCTAGCTGGTCCCCCCGCACAATCGAGTAGGGTTAATCTGAGTTCATCGGGTTGCAGGTCAAACATTCTGACATATTCGTCCAGCGAACGCCCCCAAGGAATAACGGTTTCGAGTTTAAATCCCATTTTTATTTCTCTGATAACTAGGAATGACAAAGGATAAAATACAATTTTAACTTTACCGTTTATTTAAACTATAGGCTTTTTTTATAAGTTTTTATAAAGATATTTAAATCAACTTGTCACTCTGCCCGGTTACTGGTTATAGTGAAGCCGCTCTCTTAGACTTTTGTTCAATTCAGCATCTTAACATGGGGTATCTACTGGACTATACCTATATCGAAGGCAAAACTGATGTCTCAATTGCAGCACCCTTCCTCACCGAGTTCAGGAAAAGAACCTTGGCTAGCGGCTAACTTATCCCTATTTTTTCCCGGAATTGGTCAGCTTTATACGGGAAAGATGATCAGAGGGTATAGTTTAATTATCACTCAAGTCGGGTTATATGCGTTAAGTGGATGGTTAATTTTAAGCCGAATCGGCAATATTTTTATCGGGGAAATTCTCTTAATCACCACATTCGCGTTGAGTATTTGGGGAATCTTTGATGCGTATGACTGTGCCAAGAAAGCTAATCCGCCAAGCTTTGAGAAACTCAGAACCAGTCGAAAAGATCCATGGTTGGCTGTCTTCCTCTCGCGCCTTGTTCCTGGTGCAGGTCATCTATATATTAACCGCCTGTGGTTGAGTGTTCTATTCTTTACTTTTTTTGTTACCTCGTTGCTAGTTCAACTCGTGCCGATACTCCTAAAATCTCTAGTTTTTTATCACGTTTATATCGCCTCAACAGTTCGTCGTGAACGAAATCAGCTCCCAATTTTATGTATGGCGCTTGTCTCTATTCTATTTTCTATCGTAATTTCTATGCAGATGTTCTTTATTACAACACATATTGCTGATACTCACGTCATTACCACGAAGGAGATGAACCCAACGTTACACAACGGCGATCGGGTTATTGTGGATAAACAAATCTACCGTTTTCAATCCCCCCAGCGGCAAGATGTTGTCCTATTTTCACCACCGAAAACTTTGCAAGACAACCATTTTCGAGACGCCTTTGTTCAGCGAATTATTGGTTTACCCGGAGAACGGGTAGAGATTCAAAAGGGAATAGTTTATATCCAGTCTCAGCCTCTGGAAGAGAACTATCGTCAAGGAGGTTCTCAAGACACCTTTACCCCCATCACCGTTCCCGCCAATTCTTATTTCGTCTTGGGGGATAACCGGAACCACAGCTATGATAGTGAGGATTGGGGGTTTCTTCCCCGACAGAATATTCTGGGAAAGGTGACTAAACGATTTTTTCCGCCTCAACGAATGGGGATTGTTGACTAATCAGGTATAAAAGTGGCTACAGTACAGGTAGTATGGTCGATAGGTCACAGGCATGTCAAGATTGTAGGTAGAGCAGTTGCGCCAAATCGCACTGTTTCAGAAGCATCTTACCCGATAAACCTTGAGAAGCGGCTTAAATGGGCAACTGCCTGGTTAAAGAAAAGGGAGGATCTATACTGATGTCAAATTACCAGGACTTAAGTTTTATATTAACAGAAATGTTAATAGAAATAGCTCAGTGCTTCAAGAAAATTATCCGTGTTGATCGGGTTAATATTTTTTTATTAGACCGATATGATCCAGAGCAGTGTCTCGTTTTAACGCCTAACTCTTCCCAACCGAAAGAGTTAAGAATTCCCAATTCTACTGGCATGGGCGGAATTGCCAATTTGCAGAGTTTTGTAGAAAGCCCTTTTGAATGTCAGTTTTACCGTGAAGAACACGGCATAAAGCTACCGCGCTCCTTTGATTATATCGTTTATAATTTATTATCTCTCCCTTTAGCTAATAAACAAAAAAACATCGTTGCCTTCGTTCAATTAATCAACAAATTAAAACCAGATGCTAGCCCCGATCAGCCTTTAGAGAAAAGCCTTGATAATCATGGATTTACTCAAGAGGATGAAAAGCGATTTTATCAGACAAGTGCGTGGATTCGTCCAACCGTAGAGCGATGTCAGGCGCTTTATGCAGAAATTAAGAAACAAGAGGTTTTTATTGGCTTTATTAAAGCCATTCATAGGATTAGCCAAGGCGGATTAAACTTTGATGCGATCCGTCAGCTTATTATTCAAGAAGCCAATGAATTAATGAATGCCGATCGCAGTCGCTTATGGCTAATCGATCAGGAACGTCAGGAACTGTGGACAAGGGTAGAAATAGAGGAAGGTTCTCCTTACGAGAAGCGCCACGGGATTGGGGTTGGCTTTGTTGGTAAAGTAGCTGAGTCGGGAAAAGCCTTAAATATTCCCTTTGACCTCTATATCCACCCTGGTGTTGATCGGATCAAAAAAAGGGATTGCCATACCGGGTATCGTACCTGTAGTTTACTCTATATGCCTATTTTGACGCCGGATAACGAAGTCTTAGGTGTCCTGGAATTAATTAATAAAAAGAAACGGGGATATTTTTCCGCTTATGATCCCGATAGTTGGCCCATTCCACCGGATATATTTAAGGCAAGTTTTAGTCAAGCCGATCAACAATTAATGGCAGCCTTTGCGCTGCAAGTGGGGATTGCATTACAAAATTCTCGCCAATTCGCATCGCTTAGACAACAGGAACAGATTCAACGGCTTATTTTAAAGACGCTAGATAATGGCGTGATTTATACCGATGTAAAGGGGCGAATTATTACAGTCAACGAAAAAGCGCATCAGCTTCTCAAAAGCGATGAGGTAGATGGGGTGGAAGGGAGTTGGATTGGTGATTTTATTCAGGTAAAAGAGAGTGATTTTGCTCATTTAGTCCAAGGGGCTTTAACGGAACATCAGGACTATCACGCCCCTCATACGGTTATTGCTCGTGATCAGGAACAACCGATTGATTTATCGATTCGGTCGATCGCCGAGAACAACGGATCTCATCATTTTTATGGACTCGTCGTCGTTCTCAAAGAAATTAATTCCACGAGTTCCACTCAACTCCCCACCTATCACCAAGTCAGCCAGGAACTTACCCAGGAATTTTTGAGAAAATATGATATCCAGTTATTTGCCCACCCCAATGTGGCGATTTTATGTGCCGATATTCAAGGCTATACCAGCTTGATGGACGATATGGAAGCAGAAACCGTTGTTTCCATGCTCAATCACTATTGTGAACTGATGGTGGAGACTGTCTTGAAGTATCAAGGCACTTTAAATCAATATATTGGTGATGCATTAATTGCTGTCTTTGATACCTCCTTAGCCGTAAGCGATCGCGCGTGGTATGCGGTACAAGCAGCGATAGACATGCGCCAACAGTTAGCCGAGTTTAATCGTAATCATTTGACACCCCATCAGCCAATGCCGCGCCTGGGGATTGGTATTCATGCAGGGAGAATCCATCTGAACCAAAATGGTTCTCAACCCCCATTATCTGGGGATATTGTCAACTTTACTTCCTTACTCGAACAAGTCAGTCGCGATTATGGCTGCGACATTATTATTAGCGAAACAATTTATAAACATTGTCGCGATCGCGTCTGGGTGCGGGAACTGGATCGCCTCCCGGTGAAGAGTAAACCCCAATCCCTTGCTATATATGAACTTATGGGACTTCGTTCCCAATCCCTTTCGAGTCAGCAAGAACAAATTATTGACCATTATGAAAAAGGGCGTCGCTATTACCTCAACCACCAATTTGCCCTGGCAATTGGTGAATTTTCCCAGGTTTTGGAGATGGATGGCGCTGATAAGGCGGCGAGATTACATATCCAGCGCTGTTTGTATTGGCTAGACTCGCCACCGCCTCCCGATTGGGATGGGGTGTGGACATTAAGTGTTGATTGTTGATTGTTGATTGTTGATTGTTGATTGTTGATTGTTGATTGTTGATTCTTCACGTCGTTCGAGGAAACCTGGCGCGTGAGGTATGTAGGGGCGGGTTTTACTACTATCGTTTACGAAAGCACCTAGATGTAACTAAACCCGCCCCGACTCAATCTGTTCCCTGTTCCCTCCCCTTAGTTATTGCAAAGTTAAGCAAAGTCAGCACAATGGGAAGAAAAGCTGGAGGTGTAGCGCATGTCCGAAAAAACAAACCGACGTAAGTTTCTACTCACAGGTATGGCGGTAGCAGGTGGAATTGTGGGAAGTGCGGCGTGGAAACAACATCAACCCTCAGCTTCTCAACAGGAATCAGCGGAAACCCTCGCCATGTCAGTCTCTGGAACCACCACAATGCCGGAACGGATGTTAGGAGATACAGGGGTTTCTGTGCCTATTTTAGGCTTAGGAGGGGCAGGGAAAACACCCTTATCCAAACCGAACCAGGAAGCGGAGGCGTTGGCGATTATTCAACGGGCGTTAGAATTAGGGATTCGTTACTTTGATACAGCGGCAAGTTATGGACCGAGTGAAGATTATCTCGGTAAAATTTTACCAAACTACCGACAGCAGGTATTTCTCGCCAGTAAAAGCGCCGCCCGCGATCGCGATGGGGCGTGGCGAGACTTAGAGCGATCGCTCAAACGTTTGAATACGGATTATTTGGACTTGTGGCAATTGCACCACGTCTCGTTTCACGAAGAACTCGATAGGATTTTTAGTGCAACCGGGGCTGCTAAAGCCATCGAAGAAGCCAAAGCCCAAAACTTGATTAAATACTGTGGGATTACCGGACATCACGAACCCGATGTGATTGCGGCTGGATTGCAGCGTTATCCCTTTGATACTACCCTGGTTTGTATTAATGCGGCGGATAAACATCACCCCCGTCCCTTTATTCCCACCGTTTTACCCGTTGCTCAAAAGCAAAAGGTGGGGGTGATTGCTATGAAAGTCCCAGCCTATGGGCGGTTGTTTAAATCCGGTGCTTTAGACGGGATGCACCAAGCGCTGGGATATACTCTCTCTCAATCCGGGGTTCACTGCGCGGTAATTGCGGCGGAAGATGTGCCACAGTTAGAGTCAAATGTGGAGGTAGCCAGCCGTTTTCAGCCCTTGGATGAGATGGAATTAGCAGCAATTGAACAGCGCACGGCGGCGAGTTGGCAAAAGAATACATTTTTCAGGGCGTGGACTTAAGCCAACCCTCTTCTTCTTGTTGACGTAGCCAATCTGGGTCGTTAGCCTTAGTCGTATAGTTCCACATCAGTTCCCGATCTTGCCAAACATCAGCCGAGATCAGGATTTTTCCATTTTCTTCGCGATAAGGAACGCTATAAACATCAAAGACTCGCTTAATATTTTCCTGGTGTTCTGAGTTAGCAGCAGAATCGGAAATGACTAATTCCTCTTGTGAGCGAATAACTGGGCGATAGGGAACATACTGATTACTTGTGCAAGCGACTGTCAATGTTAACAAAACCAGGGAGATTGACCAATTCAAAATCACGTTTTGCATGATTATATTGCAGTTTCCAAGCTAATGTGATACATCCAAGTGTAGGGGCGCAAGGTGTCTATAATACGGTCAATATTCCGAAATCCCCGAAAAAAATTTTGTTGTCAGTTGAGTTGTTGCGATTAGAACATGGTTCTGACGTAAGGTTGGTGGGCATTGCCCACCCTACGGTACTGAAAGCCTTAGCTAGGCTTCAACTTTTACTCCTCTCCAAAAGGCAACATAGCCCTCAAAATTT
>CAKZMA010001004.1 GCA_937127375.1 uncultured Coleofasciculus sp.
TCTATGCGGTTCAAGAAGGTGAGATGAGTTTCTATGAGGTGGCTCATCAATATATCCAGGATACAGAGTTACGCCGAAAAGGGGGATATCGGGGGATAGTGCAGCGTAAGGAGTTGAAACCGGAAATTTCTGCTGCTGTTTTTGCTGGCAAGCCTCCCCAGGTTCTCAAACCCATAGTGACATCTTCGGGAGTAAACCTGATTTTTGTGGAGGAACTAATTCCACCGCAATTGGATAAAACGCTGGCTTATAAGATTGGTGCAGATTTATTCTCTGAATGGCTAAAGCAACAAACTGAGCAAGTTGAACTTAATGTTGCTCTTGATTGAAGCAAGCCCGTTGCCCATATCGAAAAATAATTTTCAACTTCTCATCATCCCATAAGGAATACAGCTAAACATGAACAGACATGACAATCAGACTATGTATAAGTTTGTCACCGTAAACAGCGCAGCAGCAACCTCCTATGAGAGGCTGACCTATCCCACTTTTCGCCCACGTCTGAGCGCTTTAGACCACGATTGCTCCACAGTAGCTCTGGGAGTGCATCTAGGTTTACAACCCATCGGGCTTATTTTGGCTGAAACTTCAACAGAGCGAAAAAGTGCAAAAATTCTTTCCTTATTTGTAATACCAGAACATCGTGGACATGGACTTGGCAAAACATTACTAACCTATGTGGAGGAAAAACTTTTCCAGCTTGGTTGCTTGCAGGCAAATTTGGTTTATGTCTCCAATGCGACCACTCCGGCTCTAGAACGGATATTGAAACATTGCAACTGGTCTAACCCCCAGCTACGCATGTTGGTGTGTTCCGGTTCGATAATTAACATTAAAGATGCTTCTTGGTTAAAACTTCACAATGCCCTCTCTGCTTCATACACAATCTTTCCCTGGGTAGAGTTGACTTTGCAAGAGCGGGAGTTGATTCAAAAGCAACAGGGAAGTTATCCGTGGTATCCTGAAATCCTCTGTCCCTTTGAGGACGAAGAAAACATTGAACCACTCTACAGCTTGGGCTTGCGCTACCAAAACCAAGTTGTAGGTTGGATGATAACCCACCGAGTTTCCATAGACACTGTACTATACACTAGCCTCTTTGTTAGGCAGGAACTCCAACGTTTAGGCTATGCTATCCCCTTGTTGGCGACAGCAATTAGGCTCCAGCTAGAAAGCACAAAGGATACGAAAGCGGTTTTTACGGTGGATGCGAACAACACCCCTATGGTCAAATTTGTTTACAGGCGATTAGCGCCTTACCTGACTGATATTCGTAAATCCTGGGGGTCTTCAAAATTACTTAAGCCACCTGCATCTATTTAGTAAGCTGACTTACACCCTAAAAGTAGGAACCTTCACTAACCCTGAGCCTGTCAAGTCAGGCTCAGAGGCTTTATAGAACCGACATCCACGTCGTTTATAGAATGTAAGTGTAATATAAATTAACTAGCTCATAACTGCTGTTACCTATAGCCAAAACTTGAGTGCTTACAACTCTATGATTGAGCGGAAAGCTGCTGCCTATCCTTTCCTAGAATAGGAGGAATAGGGCAGCAGCAATGTACTTGTTTAAAAACCGATCAAATCTCTGCGGAGATGCAACCAATAAGCAAAATTTTTGTCTCAATTAAGAGCAAGGAATTGCTGATTTAGTTCTTAGTCTTTGATCTTGATCTTGATCTTGATTGTTGTTTTTGGCTTTGCGCCACCTACCACATATTCCAGTTCCGCGTCAGACAGTTCTTCATATTCTAGTTCTGCCGGATATAGTTCGGAGATTGTAATGTTAGCCATTTGGAAATGTACTCCTAAGTAATCTTGTTTTGCTTGGGATTAAACTTCGATTGTCTCATCCCATTACCATGTTCTGGTATTTGCTCTCTTATTTCAATACTTTTATAATTGAATTTTGGTAAAAACTAATGTAGTTACTTCTCAATCTTTAAATTATAGCAATCCTAAATAGAGAAATAGATTGTGGTAAAATCCCGTACTGAAAAAGTTTTGGAAACTCGAATATTTGACCATCAGCAAAAAATTTAAATAGCCAAGATTGAACTGGGTCAACCCGTCACCCCTATGGAATTGAACCCTATATTCAAGAAAGCCGACTTCACATTACCTAAAACGACTCAAACCCATCCTCTGTATATAACAGAGCCATATTAAACACCGAGACAGTTCCTGACTCAGGAGGACAGTTAAAACGGCTCAAGCTGAACTGACTTTTTTCAAGAACCTGGATAATTATTGTGACAATTTTTTCCGAATAGCTGCTAGATCGCCAGTCCAGTAATCAAAATCGATAGGAAAATTGCCAAAACACTGTAACAAAAACTACAAAATTTTCCCTTTTGTAGAGACGTTGCATGCAACGTCTCTACCAACCTCTATTAGTGAACCGACGCCCTAGCAGGGGTCAAAACAACTAAACGGGAGCCTGTCACCTTGTTGATTAATACTCAAGTTCGGTTGGATCATTATAGCAAAAGGCAGAAGGCATCTTCAGGGCTTTATTTCTAAGTACGAAGCGTGCTTACTACGAACAGATCGCGATCGCATTCAGACAAGTTGGGGGAACTACCCTCAACTTTGCTACCTGTGCTGGTAGCTAGATTTTATCTACAAT
>CAKZMA010001005.1 GCA_937127375.1 uncultured Coleofasciculus sp.
GTAGCGATTCGATTAATCACGGTTTGGGTAAACATGCACTCTAAATATAACCAACTTTAGCTAGGGACAGATTCTATGGGGATAGAGTTCCCCAGATGATAATAACTCAGATGTCGCTAACGCCAGTTGTAGTGGACTGACACAGCTAAAATTTTGGAATAGATTTGACGGTTAAACCGGGCGCAAGCCTTGCGCCCCTACAATTCTAATCTACCAAATAAGGTGTGCCACGCCAGTAGCCAGTAGCCAGTAGGGTGGGTTAGGCGGGAGTTTAATTTAAGTGATAACCTTTTAATGAACAATCCGCCGTAACCCACCGATATTCAGCCAGTAGGGTGGGTTAGGCGGGAGTTTAATTTAGGTGATAACCTTTTAATGAACAATCCGCCGTAACCCACCGATATTCAGGTAGGAACTATTTTCAAATAGACTGAACGTAAGTAGTCGGACTGGCATAAAACGGCACGCTGATTAAGTTTGGTAAATAGCCCTCAAACCCTTACTGTTCCCTGTTCCCTGTTAAGAGTTCCCTAATCTCAACAGTTAACTTTAATTGTGTCCACCTACTTATTGAAAACGTTGGGGTCAAAGGCGTCATTGAATAAAGGGCGCACGTCGGTGCGCCCCTACAGGGATTAAATGGTGGGTTGGGTTATGGGAAATGGGGATTATTTGGCAATTCTAGGTCCCATACCAACCTTACCAGCATAGATGGCGCGATCGCCGAGTTCGTCTTCTATCCGGAGTAGGCGGTTGTATTTGGCAACTCGTTCACTGCGACAGAGGGAACCGGTTTTGATTTGACCCGCACGAGTGGCGACGGCTAAATCCGCGATCGTGGTATCTTCGGTTTCGCCAGAACGGTGAGAGATAACCGAACGGAAGCCATTGCGAGTGGCGAGTTCGATGGTTTCTAAGGTTTCGGTTAATGACCCGATTTGATTGAGCTTAATTAGGATCGAATTCCCAGCCGCTAAATCAATTCCCTTTTGCAAGCGCGTGGGGTTGGTGACAAATAAATCATCGCCAACTAATTGGATGCGAGACCCAAGTTTTTCCGTCAACAGTTTCCAATTATCCCAATCGTCTTCATGCAAGCCATCTTCAATGGAAACAATCGGATATTGACTGACTAATTGATCCAGATAATCAACGAGTTCACTAGGGGAATGAGATGAGCCTTCATAGAGATACTGCCCGTCTTTGTAAAATTCGCTGGCGGCGACATCCATGGCTAACGCTACCTGTTCCCCAGGTTTATACCCAGCTTTTTCAATCGCGGCAATCAGAAATTCTAATGCGGCTTTATTGGATTCTAAGTTCGGCGCATAGCCTCCTTCATCACCCACACCCGATAGCAGCTTTTTCTCTTTCAAGACTTGAGACAGGGCGGCGAAGACTTCAGCCCCCCAACGCAGTGCGTCTTGAAATGAATCAGCCCCAACTGGGACAATCATAAACTCCTGAAAGTCCACATTATTATCCGCATGGGCACCGCCGTTAATTACGTTCATTAACGGAACTGGGAGAAGATTGGCAAGGGGTCCACCTAAATAGCGATAGAGGGGAAGTTGTAATTCATTCGCGGCGGCTTTGGCATTGGCGAGAGAAACTGCCAGGATAGCATTGGCACCCAGTTCATTTTTATTTTGGGTTCCATCCCGATAAATCATCGTCTGGTCAACGGTTGCTTGGTCTAGGGCATCCATGTCCAGGAGTTCGGGGGTAATTTTCTCTTTGATGTTACGGACAGCCTTGAGGACGCCTTTACCGTTGTAGCGATGAGAATCACCATCTCGCAGTTCGTGGGCTTCAAAGGAGCCGGTAGAGGCACCACTAGGAACTTGTGCCAATCCCAGGGAACCACTAGCGAGGCGAACTTCAGCTTCCACGGTGGGACGTCCCCGCGAGTCGAGAATTTCTCTGGCGTCAATGGCTTCAATCGGAGATTCGGGTTTATCTAACATACTGTTTCCTCTAAGTTGCAATGACTCCAGGGTTCAGGATACGTCTGAAGTCGTGGACAAACAAGCGTACTTAAGGAAGTTTTCGATCCCCAGCGCTGGTATCCGGACTTATGATAGGGTATGCGATCGCTCTGTTCCGGTTGCCTCAGAGACACAGAAACCTAATTATCACTTTTTTGATCGGGCGGGGCAGTTAACCTGGCAAGGCGATGCCGTCGCGATGCAAAGGACACTGCGGGATGAGTGGTAATCGCTACCTGTTGGATACGAATGCGATCGCAGTTTTGTTACAAGGTAATTCACAAAGAATTTGCGAAAGTATCCATATTAGCGGTTATTAGCTTTTCGCGATCGCGTCTAATTTTACAGTCTCTAGCAAGGGATGAGAAGTCAGGGTTTAAGCAAGTGCTGGTTGTTCTTCTCAGACAAGAGTAACTCTTAAGTGTGATTGGTGTCAGAATTTCATCGTTGGGTCATCGTTAAGCCACACTTAACCGCTACATGAGCTATAGTACATAAATAATACACACGACAAATAGGAATTAGGCTCTCCCGTGTTTATTGGTGATAAGCAAACCTGATTACAGCATGAAATAAAGCTGTTGCGTGATCACCAAAGTCCATTGAGGAAATAAATATAACTTCCACCGTAGCTCCGGACGATTCGATTTATAGGTTTTTTGGTAATGAGCAAATCAAGATCCCGTTCAGATTTTATTAACTCACAAGGATTTAAACCTGTCAAGCAAAACCCTCTAATCAAGCTGGCTCAAACTCTTTCTGTATATGATTCTGCTGATCTGCTAGCCACTCTCGCTGGGTTACAGTTAATGCCAGAGAATGCTGACCGTGCTGTTCGATTTGAAGCGCTCACCCGCGCCGTTGCTTCAATCAGTAGCAAGGGATTTGGGTCTAAAAAGAAAGTTAACCTGAAGCAATTAGAAAAAATTTGCAACCATTCTTCCGATTTAGAACCGTTCATTTGCATGGAAGACCCATTTAATAACCCTTTTACTGAAGCTTTTACCTTTCATGGGGGTTCCTATATCGTTTTTCCAGGAATTGCTGAAGAGGAAACGTTTATCTTACGGCATCTTGCTAAAGCAATATTTTTAAGTTCTGACCCTTTTCCAAACCAACAATTTGCAACAGCAGCTTGTGGTCTAATCTCGGCGGTTTTAGCCATCAGCAATGAAATAGCGCGACGTGTTGGTCTTGAGAGGGGAGTCGAGCCAGTTATTGCACCA
>CAKZMA010001006.1 GCA_937127375.1 uncultured Coleofasciculus sp.
ACCAAAGTTTAGGGAGTTTTTTCTATCCTCCCCAGATTGCGCCCTTGTGTCTTCTTCTCGGTGCATTTCCTTGGACGCAGGCAAAAGTAGTGATGACGCTTGTTAATGGGATTAGCGCTGGGGTATTAGCTTATTTCTCTGTGTTACTGGTTAAACAGCCTCAGGTGAAACGGCTAAGGGTTCCGGGTTCTGGTGCAATGTGGTTTATTCCAGCCATTGTTCTGGCTAATCCATTTACCCTGAATGTCATTGTTTTGGGACAAACAACCTTGATTGTCGCCGCCGCGCTAGTTGGTGGTTGGTATTATGCTTATCGCGATAAGTGGGTTTTAAGTGGTATTCTGATTGCCATTTCTACGATTAAACCGCAGTTAAGCCTGCTGGTTATCCTGTGGTTCCTTTTAGAGAGACGCTGGCGAATTTTGGCAGTAGCCGCCGTTGCCGTTACTACCTTACTTTTTTGTCTGGTTCCCATGGCGGTTAGTGGTCCAATTGAAGTGTTTTTTCATTGGTTTTCTAGCTTAGGTAAACATAAAACGATATTTGCCAATGTTTTAGGAACTGGGGGCGTTTTCAGTCTCCAAGATTTATTCTATGCGGCTGGAATTAAAGTGCCACCGTTATTGCCGTTGGGAATTATTCTTTCAGGTCTATTATGGTGGTATCGTTCTCAACTCATTATCGACGATGTGATTGGTCTACTGATGGCAATTGCATTACTATTTGGTTTGGCGCATCATTATGATTTAGTGGCATTAGCTCCAATAGTAGCAGCATTCTGGCGGCATGTACATAATCACCCAAAAGTGACCTGGATTGCTCTAGGATTGCTGGTAATTATGCTTTTGCCGCGAAATTTCGTCATGACATTCATGGACAGCAACCTATTGCTGCAATATCGTATCGTTTTGTTACTAATTATGACAATTTGGTTATTAGTGATGAGCTTAGCAGAGAATCACCCGAATCCAGTATAGAACTAATATCGACTTGTCTGTCTACGTGAGGACGCAGAAGTATAAGACGCCTTTGCCTCTACTTTAGCGCCATTGGCAACAATACCTAAAAGAGAAGCGCCAGCAATCTTTAATCCATCAACGGCTTTGATCACTAGAGAACGATTAGTCTTTTCAATTCCCACAACCAGTAAACTCCCATCTGTTTTAGCCGCTAAGAGGTTGCCATCTCCCAGACCTAACAGGGGTGGAGTATCATAAATAACCAAGTCAAACTGGACTGAAAATTGTTCCATCAGATGATGCATTTTATCAGAGGAGAGAAGCTTGATGGGATCAGATAAGGTTTGACCCGCTGTCAAGACAAAAAAGTTGTCATCAACAGAGGATCTTTGAATTGCATCATCAATCGGTACATTCGACGCAATCACATCGCTGAGTCCCTGAGTATTCGGTAAATCTAACTGATTGTGAAGTTGGGGAACACGTAAATCTGTGTCTACGAGTAACACACGCTGACCAATTCTCGCCGCCGTTTCAGCTAGATAAATAGCAACCGTTGTTTTTCCATCTGCAGGTATCGCTGAGCTAATTGCTAGTGAGTGGATAGGCTTTTTTGCATGTAGCAAGCGAATCGTTGTGTAAAGAGAGCGAAACGCTTCCATTAGAGGAGATGTATTGTACTTGTTTCCACGAGTATCATGGTTAGCCATGAGACGAGGCTCTCCTGATGCAATCACTCCTGATGCAACCAAATTTTTGGCAGCAGAAGCCTTTTGCTTGAGTTTCTTCGAGCGTTTCCGCAGATCTTTCGTCAAAGGAATTACTCCCAGAATGGGCAATTTTGTTTGCCCTTGAATTTCCTCTGGGGTATGAAAAACTGTGTGTAAAATCTCGACCAAAAAACCGACGCCGATACCAAGCAGCCCACTTAACACGACAGCAATAGCAAAGGGACGTCTCAAAGATAGAGCTTCAACGGGAAGGGGATTACCATTTGCCGTGCGCCAAAGTTCCGGTGGACTAATCATTTCCCAGGGAATTTCTTGTTGAGCCGCATCGAGTCTCAAGGATTCTCGTTTGGAGAGAAATTCTTTCAGATTATCTGTGGCAACATCTAATTTCCGCTGTAAATCAGCAATCTGACGGGTAACCGTTGGCAACTGTTCAAGTTTTTGATTGACTTGATTTTCGGTTTGGACAATGGTATTGTAGCGCTCTTCTAGACCTTGGATTTCACCGGCTAGGTTTTCCAGAATGTCTTGGGATTGTTGATTGAGTAATACCCTCAAATTTTGCTGCTTTTCACGCAAAATTTCCATGGGCGGGCTATCCTCCCGAAACTGGGCTGACTCTGAGGCAAGTTGAGCTTCTATAGTCTGTAACTGCGATAGTAAAGTGCCATAAGCGTCAGATTCTCGCGACAAAATTGCCGTAGGATTTTCTTCCCTGAACTGTTTTTGTAGTGTCTCGTAGAGGGCTTTAGTTTCAGCAAGTTGTACTTCAGTCACTAATCGGTCTTTACTGATTCCTAAAGCATGTTGACTCAGGCGTAACTCTGCTTCTTCTGGATCAACAAGATTGTACTGCTGCCGGATATTTTGCAACTGTCCTTGGATAACATCAACTTGTTGTTGTAAACTCGGAAGTTGAGTATCAATAAATTCTATACCTTGAGTTAGACTTTTCTGACGCTCTTGTAAGCTGTATTCCAAGTATGTCTTGGCAACCGTTTCTAACACAAATAATATTTGTTTAGTGTCTTTATTCTTATATTTTACCTCGATAATTTTAGTTCCTTCTTCCTTACCATCTTTTTCATAACTAAGACGATCAATCGACAAACTATCCTTCAGGGAGTTGTAATTAATTGCCGGATATCGCTGTTGAAGATTTTCAACTACGGATTCCATTAGTTTTGGACTTAACAAAACCCTGATTTGGGTTTCGTAGTCCAGCAAACTTGAGCGATCAACTTCTATTCTTTCAATATCTACACTTTGACTTTGAGACCTTAAAAATTGATTTCTCAACCTACCTTCAGCCGTTACGGGTTCAACGAGCAGTTTGAATGAGCCTTGATACTCTAGTATTGTTTGACGCTTGTTCCAAATCAACCAGAGTGCAGAAATCACGATTAATATTAAAGCCACCCCGCCCATGACGAAGGCTCGGCGACGGACGACGGCGAAAACCCAACCTAGGTCTACCTGCTGTCCACTATTTTCATCAGGTTCAGCCGGGGGAACTTGAGACAAAGAGAAACGTGTCTTGCCATTAGGCTGTGATGAGAACGGCTGTAAATTTTGGTCTGTATCCATCTAATGCACCTCTATAGTTTTGGGGTGACTTGCGTCTGATGTACGTAAGCTATCTGCCTTGCTTAATCCGGTTCAAGACAGACCTATCTCTATTGTAATTGTAAGAATTGTCAGAATTCCTCCCACCCCGAGTCAGCGCTATAGTCTGAATTGCTCTAAGTCTGTTGTCGCTAAGTTCTCTTGGCGGACGAAACGAGAGGATATTCCTGGTGCGGCAAAATATTTTTCCATCAGTTCTTGGGGATCTTTCTTTCCGCCTCCTTCCTGCTCAATCAACTGAGCCACATAAGTACATAGATTTAGCCTGACACCATTAAGCTGCTTAAGTGCTTGTTCACGTATTGTCTCAGGATTGGGCGGTGATTTCTGCCAATGTTGTACCGCTTGGGCAACCGCATCAGCTTGAGCCGGAGTGATGATGGAATTCTCATCGTTAAAGAATTGATCCCGTCCACCTTTGCTGGGTGTACTGACAACAGGAATGCCACACAGGAGATATTCCATGGAGGCATACATGGCGCCTTCTTGAGCAGAGAGACAGAGTCCCGCATAAGCCTGATTAATCTTTTTGGCTAATTCAGGGCGCGGAATAAATTCTTTATTATAATCAGCGTGGGCTAACTCTGGACAGAAGTTGGGCAAGTCACCCCCGTAAGAAATAACCATCAACCGCTTGATCGCTTTAGCTAACTCATGTCGCTTAAAGGGTTGAAGCTGTGCCGTGTAGATTGCATCATAGCGTTTGGGCTGATCTAGAGGTTTGTATATATACTCATTGACATAGAAGCTGGAACTTAGCTGTGTCCCTTTGATCAACCAACGTTTGCGCCAGACCTCTTCGTCTGAAGCATTGACAATCA
>CAKZMA010001007.1 GCA_937127375.1 uncultured Coleofasciculus sp.
TACAGTGTCCCCATTTTTCTAATTTGATACCTGCTGACCTTGTTACTCTAGCTTGTTTTGGCGTGGGATTCTCATATCTTCGGACTTACGCAGGCTTTACCGTTGAATCAGCATCTGTCGGGAACATAACGAGAACTTTCCTGTGAATATCTTAAGGGAACTCCGCCGACTGCGTTACGATGTCCTCACCTTATAAAACACAGGATAAGCCAATCAAGGTATCCCTAATGAAGACTTTCTTTGCTTTGCTATCCCATGTGAAATATTTTGGTTACTCACACCCCTTAATTTATTAACGGGCAATATCCAGTCCATCTAGTACAGCGGTTTGCGACTTGGTGAGATACGGTAACAATTGACAGTGCTAGGTCTATCTGAGTGTTAAGTATACTTAACTAAGTTGTAACTCGCTATAATCTAGAGCAGAGGTGTGATCGACACTTAGCGACTACACCGAAGAACACAAACAAATCAACAAATATTGATTAAGTTCATTTACGCCGTGACCGATAAAGGTCACAGCAAGGAGTTTAAATGACTAACGATGTTTCTGAGGCAGTACAGCGACTGCAAAAACGCTCTTGCAAATATTTTTACTCTAGTCTTTATTGGACTGAGCGCACTGATAGAGCAATTGATACTATTCTCCGTAATCCTAATCGTTCTGGTCATCCGTCTCATTTAGTCAGGAATGCGTTAAGTGATTCAAGAAAGATTGTTCACCGTCGCCGTCAGATATGCTCTTTAATAGAGATGAAAACGTGTGATGGTGATGATTTTGGACACAACATTGAATTAGTTCCAGACTCTCGGAACAAGGAGTTAGAGGAAGTTTTTATAGTTCAAGATTGGCTTGAACGAGCTTCTTTAAGTAGCCAAGATCGACGAGTGTTGACCTTACTTTTGAAGGGAAGTGAAGCTAAAGAAGTTGCTGAGAAACTGGGTATTACAGTTCAGCAAGCTCGTGTTCGGATTAGTCGTGCTCGTAAACGTGCTAAGGCTTGCTGGGAGGCTGATACAAATGTTTGACCATCTTCAACGCCGCCTATATCGCCTTTCTCCTTGGCTGATAAGAGCGCTTATTCCTGTAGGTTACAAAGGCACGTATAAGTTATTCAGGCTTGGGCAAACAGAGCCAATCTATGTTGGTCGTTCAGATACATGCTTGCGTAATCGGCTATTGAGACATGCACAAACCAATAGGGCAGATTATTTTGACTATGATGTTCATTGGACACTTGAAAATTGTTTCATTGCTGAATGTTCAGCCTACCACACTCTGTTAGGCAAGACGGATAACCTAATCCACCCAGCTCAACCACATGGATTAAACCTTAAATGTCCTTTCTGCCGTTCTACATTTGACCAGATCAGACAAAACCGATTCAGTTATTCCTAAAAGGTGATTTTTGAAGACAGTTAAAATAATAACTGAATTGACACCAATTCAAGGAATAGATAGCTATTCCAAGCCAGCCAATAGGAATAGAAAAAAACTTAGCATAGGAGCAAACAGAAAATCATGACTGTAACTAAAGCACAAACTGAGTTTCCCACTTCTGATTTAATCGAGGTTGACAAAACTCTTGAGAGTATGCGTGATTCGGGCTTCGATCTGGCAACTGCTAGTGGAGAAGTAGTAGACAACTCCTATGAAGCTGACGCAACAGTTGTTAGGATTCGTACTACTGAAAAAAATATCCCTATTCAAGGTAAGAAAAAATCAAAAACTAAACGCTCTAAAGTAGTTGAATCTATCGCTTTTGCTGACAATGGGCATGGAATTCCTTACGAAATTCTGCCCAGCACACTCAAACTAGGATTTTCA
The DNA here is from genome assembly GCA_937127375.1 of uncultured Coleofasciculus sp. GTDB lineage: Bacteria > Cyanobacteriota > Cyanobacteriia > Cyanobacteriales > Coleofasciculaceae > Coleofasciculus. The sequence goes on from CAKZMA010001007.1 coordinate 1,829, forward strand.
ACTCGCTATAATCAGCGCAATGGCTTAGGGCGTTTTGGTGTAGGTATGAAGCTGGCTGCTATCAGCCAAGCTCGACGTATAGATATTTATACCAAACCTCTCGGTAGTAAAAATTACTACCATGCTTACCTTGATTTGGATGAGGTTTCTAAAGGCAGGCAAACTTTGATACAAGTCAAAGATGTAGAAGGTTATCCGCCAGAGTATTCTGATCTTATGCAATACCCTCAAGGTAGTAAACACCCTAAAGAAGGTGAATCTTTCGAGTCTGGAACACTGGTAGTTTGGTCTAAGGTAGATCGTCTAATTGATGGTGGTAAGTATGGTTCTGCTATTCAGGAACGGATGCAGGAACTCACTAAGTTTCTTGCTCGGGCATATCGCCACTTTATTGATACAGGTTTCTACATTGAGCTGAACGGCAAATACATCACTTTACATGATCCACTATTTTTACTCAACAACCCCAGAGTTATAGACAACTTTGACAAAAACCTGCAATCAAAAGTTGTTGATGAGGGTGACATTGAAATTGATAGTGAAAAGGTACACATCAAAGTTACACTTTATCCAGAAGAGTTTCGGCAAATAAAAGGTCAGGGTGGTAAAGATAAACATCCTGTAACCAAAGAAGAAGATCCGCGATTGAGGGGACTATATATTCCGGATAATAAAGGTCGAATAAGTGTCGTTAGAAACGGGCGTGAAATTTACTATGATATTGTCCCAAAATTATTACCATACGGAGTTAATGACATAGATCGTTTTATTGGCATTGAAGTGAGTTTTCCGGCGATTTTGGATGAGTATTTACAGGTACGTCATGTTAAAAGGGGAGCTGAACCTGTCTCGAAACTTCGTGAAGAATTGAAAGATTTTCTAAGACGACCAATAGATGCAGCACGTAGAGAAATCAGATCTCTTTGGAGAGGTATTGAAACAGCAAATCGTAATAAATCCAAAGAACATGAGCAAGCAGAAAAGGCTGTTCAAAAAGCTGAAGAAACGCTACCCTGTGGTCAAGGGGGGATGAATCTTGATGCACAAGCAGGAGAGAAAGCTCTGACAGATTTACTCTTAGATTTAGGAATTGATCCACAGAAAAATCCAGAGAGTGCTGAAGAATTAAAACAAAGACTTCAGGAGCTACCTATTACCATTGTAGATGCTTCTTGGCCTGGGAAAGAATTGTTCGAGCTTACTCATCTAAATGGGAAAGCGACTATTAGAATTAATCACCGTCACCCCTTCATTCAAGAAGTCTATGACCCTCTAAAGGACTTAGCACGCCGTGACTCATCAACAATAACTGCTGAAGAGGCTATTCATATTGCTAGAAAAGCCGAGATAGGACTTGATATACTATTCATGGCTTATGCTAAAGCAGAGAACATGAATTCAGATCCAGATGGTGTATACGGCGACTTACGGACTTATTGGGGACAACATGCTTATGCCTATAGTCGTGAAGCATTGAGTGACAAATAAATATTCTTTGGGTGTGGATAGCGGTAAAACTTTACCCACACCCTATTTTGGTGTGCTGCTGCATCCTGGATCTTCCCGGTATAGGTAGCTATCCTTGTCTATACCCTGATGTATGCTTTCCTCAAAGCATGGAAGGAAACATGAAGATATGGTGAGAAATGACGCAACGCAATTAGCCTTAAA
>CAKZMA010001008.1 GCA_937127375.1 uncultured Coleofasciculus sp.
GAGCTAGGGGGGACTGGATACAATTACGGGGGGATCTCCTATGGCGCTAACATAGGCACAATAGTTTCGGAATTATTGGCACCGCCCCCTCAATACTATGTTCAGGTCTATACCCTGGAGCCTAACGTGTGGGCGGCTTTATACTTTAACTTGTATGGAGTCAGATTAGGCACAGAGACACCGTTGCCCGACTTCCAGCAACTGTTAAGAAGACTTTCAACGGCTCCGTTCAACAGTCTAATTCAAGATTCTTTGTTTGCCCAAAAAGTGGTAGAGATATATTCAGATATAGAAATCGAAATAAATTGGACGTGTGGGGGGCGCTGTCCACCCGGTTATTGCGAAATCTCCATCCCGAACCCACCCTACTATTGTTGTATTAGCTAGGACCACCACTCTAAGTTTTTATCAAAAATACCAAGCTCATCATCGTAATAAAGACGCCAAGACAGGGCGTCAAAAGGACTCCAAAACGCAAACTGTTTAACGCCAGAATCTTCCGCTACTCTCAACCAGTTAGAGTATATCTTCTGCTGCAGTGTTTTCAGGTGAGGTCGAAGGCCAGGGGAAATTTTTCCTTTGTTCCATCTCCAAATCCAACAAGCAACCTCCGATATGTGAATATCGCAGAGATTGTGTAGCTCTTTTAGTCGCTTCTCCAAGACCCAGGAATAAGTTAATGCGTGTTGAATTGTTGAGTGGGCTTGAATGGCCACATTGGTTTCAATCCCTTTTGTTCTGAGGTTCCGGACCAGGGATCGCACAGAGTCCCAGATCCGGTCGTTGCGGAGAAAATTCTGGCAAATAAAAAGCTGCGAGTTTGGGCAAATCTCTGCCACAAGACAAAACAATCGATAAACCCAATCAGCCCCCAACAGGTTCTCAAATTTGTTGAGAATTTGGCCATCTGGTCCCAAAATCTCGTTGACCACGTCTATTGCCCATGGCGCTGGACTCAAGAGATGACGCATCCATTTTTCCATTTGCTCCCATCGGGCAACAATGGTTGGCAGCCGGCTCAGACAGCCGCCCCATTGATATCGCCACACAATGCAGCCCATGCGATTTTTAACGCCTGGCGGAATTCTGTCCAAAAACTTATCCCGCGTTGAAAAGTTAAATAGCCCCGGACTTCTCCACGTCTCAAGGAGTTTGTATCCAGAAGTAAGCTGCCAGGTTTGTATTATTGATTTTTCTTCAATCAGCTTATCCAAAAACGGAGAATCCAAAGATCTAGGGCAAACGCCAGCCCCGATCAGCATTGATGATCCTTCAATAACTTGTTGAATGGGGGTGTCAGGCATTGGCAATATGAATAAGTCGTTGCTGAATCCGGTCTCGCTCCATGTAGCGCTCGGTTGATTGCAGGGATCTATGTCCAATATAGATCTGGATCAGCCGGGACGGTTCCCCTACTTCTGCCAGCTGGGTAATTCTGCCCACCCTAAAGCCATGGGTCGAGTATCCCCGGTGACGCCATCCGAGCTTGTCAATTGCTCGTCTAAGAACATCGTCCATTGCATCTCTTGACAAATGTTTTCCATGGCAGCGAGGACTGGGAAAGAGCCATCCGGGATACAATAACCCCCGTTTTTTCGGGGCATACCGAACCAGATGTTCCCGGAGCAAGTCCCCGATGGGTTGTTGCAAGGAGTCCCATTTCCCTTTTCTAGTCCTCCGTGCAAACGTGATTACTCTGAGTGGAGTCCAATCTTCAGAGTACACGTTTTGAACCTTCAACTGACACAGTTCCCCCCATCGGGCGCCGGTGAACCAGCCTACCCGGAAAAATAGTTTGTGATGTTCGGATTTTAATGTTTTGCAAATCTTTTCAACTTCGTCCAAGGTGAATCCGCGAGATTGTCCACAGCCACAATTTTTCATTTCTTTCCTCTCCCACTTTTAATGAGAAAAAACCAAAAACTAGGAGTACTTAGGTTTCTATTATAACTTACTTACGGCTCAAACCCTCTCCTGCAAAGCTTTAGAGAGATTCAATAATACTCCAACTTCTTTATAGAAGTTGGAGATTGATGAATCTAACTGGCAATATTATCCTAATGACAGTAGGAGAACAAAACCTTTCCAACTTAGAAAGCAAAAGGACAACAAGAGTGGCAAGTTGTACAAGCTGCTCCGACATTACGGGGCAGATTCGGGAATTAAAAGCCGAGATACAGAAATTGAGACGCGATCAAGATGAATTTAACTTTCGTCTTAATCAAAATTTCAACGCACTATCTTCGGCGCTGGGATTGGGGGCGCTGAAGGGCGCGACACTCGCCGCGACCATTGCCGCCATTGCCAGCACGGTAAGTGCAATACTTAATGTTGTGAATATTTGGGCAAACGGGGCTTACCTCTCCAGGATTTTAGAAAAATCAAATAACGCTGAATATGCGGCGACACAGACTTCTATTAAGCTGGACGAGCAAAGAGAATTACTGCAACGCATTGACACGAACGCGAACGACGCCAGTTATGCGGCGACACAGACTTCTATTAAAATTTCGGAGAACTTTGGGTTCCTTCAGGGGTTCGCTCAGACCACCACCCAAAACTTAAACGTGGTTAGGCAAGACATTCTAACGGCGCTTTCTACCATCAACCGCATTCCAGACATTATTGGCAGCGCGGTCAACGTCAGCATGCCGATGGATGCCATCTCATCTCAGATTTCGCAGATATCTAATCAAATTTCTGGATTGGGACAGAATATTAGCCAGTCAACAACGTCAACGATTCGTGAATCAATTAGGGAACTAGAGCGCGGCGTAGCTCAATCTATTGACTTGTCCGGGATTCAGTCCGGTATAAAAAGAATTGAGGACTTGATAAAGAACTTAGGATTTGACTTTGGGCGAATTTTCAGCCCTATTAATCAAAAGCTTGATTCTGTTTCCAAGTCTGTATCGGATGCAGTTACAAGCATTAATACTACGTTTACAGGAAACGCATTATCTAGTCAGTTAGCCGGTACAGAGCAACGGTTAACTGAACTCCTTACTCCGTTGCAGTTGATTCCTGCCAGCGTAGCCGGATTAAAAAATCAAGTCCAAGATTTGCCAAGCACTAACGCATTTAGAACAGGAGTTTCCGCTGGAGTATGCAACAGTTCTTGTATTCGTGGATTGGGTAGCGGACAGCAAACTCTAAACAATAATTTAAATAATTTAGGGAACGCTTTGAATGCTGCCAATGCCGCAGCTAACACAGCACAACTGGGGCTCCTCAATACGATTAATACCAAGCTTGGACCACAGACTGCTGGAGGAATTAGCGGTGCTGTTGGTAACCTATCTACAAAAGTCGGAACCCTATTTTCCAAGACTTGGAATTTCTTCCAGATGGATAGAGTAATCAACATTCTCACTCTTGTGAGTAGTTTGATAACAGCAAGACAGGTAAGCGTCGATCTAGCCCAGTTATTCTTTGAAGTAACTGGGACTGTAATTCAAGCGATGCAATCCATTATTCCAGGATTTCTGCGAGATCCGGACGGCAATCCCCTAGACTTGGACATGGAGGAATTTTTTACTCAAAAAATAGAATTACTGTTGATTAGTCTGTTAGGAGAGGACAACTACAAAGCAAGTAGAATTACATGGATTAAACTCAATCGAATACTGACAAGTGCCGCAAACGTCCTGGATGCTAGCCGCAGCGCAGCGCAAGCGATTGGGAATGGGGTAGAGATAACGGCTGGACTTGTTGGGCGGTTTTCCAATGCTGCGATCCGAGAAGGTTTGATATCCGAAGATGCAATGCCATGGAGCGCAGAAAGATACGAATTTAATCAGTACGGAGCAATAGGCAGATATTTAGATCAAGCTGAGAACATTGAGGAGGCGTTAGACACGGTGCAGCAGCTAGCACAGATACCAATCACCTTCGTACAGAGTTACACGGAGGCAACCGAAGCCACTACAGAATTAGTCCAGGCTGTAGAAGGGTCTGAAATTGAAAAAGCGGAAGAGCAGCGAATCGACAAATTGTTGACTGATAACGGATTGGGACTATCAGAAACCGACCTATTAAACGACAGTGATTAAAAACTATGGCTATATCCAACTGGGCAGCGCAGAGGAGCCTATTACTAAAATCTTACAACCAACGTGTTAAAAATTTGTATCGACAAAATCCAGGGGCATTTGAGCGTATCGAACGACTAACAAAAGTGCAGGCATTGGAAGCCTCTTTAATCCTCGCGAAAGATTCGCAAGGATTAGCTAAAGCAAAGCAAGACTTTTTTCACAATCAAGTGCTAGAGGGGCCTTATACTCCTAAACTATTTCAAACTCCTGATTATACGAACATCGGAACCATTGCTTACGATCCGCAGATTGTAATCGTATTCATGGAGAAAAAGGTTGATTACAAAGCTGCAGGGAGAACTGCACCGCTAAGAATTCAGGTTTCGTTGAGACTTAAGCTTTCAATAGTGGAAAGCTTGAAGGTTAGTGACTTAGAGTTGACCAGATTATCTAATGCAATTGAAGTTTCAATGGGGCGAGACACCTACAGCAAGGGGAGACGAAAGTTTACTTATAAGGATGATGCAAGCAAGCACCGATCTTACTTTCACTTCCAGTCTGAGACTGAAGCGCGAGCATTGTGGACAAAAGTCCTGGCACTACAAGATCAAGTGCCAGATTTTGAGCGTTTTTGGTCAGAGTCTAACCGTCCTCAGGGCTACTACTCTGTCAGACGCACTACCGTTTTTGGACAAACCATTGAGTACCCGGAGCTAGCGCCAACAGCTACATGCACCTTTTACCAGGCTTCGGCGCACATTTACCCGGCAAAGCCACGGATACTCCTTATAAACAACATCGATCACCTGTAGAGCGGAAATTCAACACAGATATATCTGTGTAAAACAAAGTAGCACAAACTCATAACCAATCCGGGTTAGGCGTTGATAGGATGCAGCTATGAACTAAAAAAAGTACCACCAATGGCAACAAAACGAACGTATAAGACACTTTTCCTAGACGGGAATTTGGCCAAAGAAGGGGAACAGCCCGCGACTATAATCATCGGGGATGATTTGATTGAGCATTTTGGCATTTCGCAGGCAGCGGCGGGGTCGGGAGCACTGGTGCAAGTATCTGCCGTGGATGCCTTCAACCGATATCGGACGATAACCGACGCCAAAACACAAACAAATCCAATCCGAGTTACCCAACATACCCGAAATTTTTACTCCTTACCTGGGTCCCAGGGCAGAAGAGGAGGAAAATTGGTTGTTGTTGACTCCGGGGTATCGAAAGGGACTGACGCCAATGGTGTTCCGTTGGGGAACTTTACTGTATCCTTCCGTTCCAATGCCAATATTTCGGCGATTTCAGTATTCATTTCTTCTTGGGGTTTGAATACACCAACGACCTTCTCTGTTAACGGCGTGACTCGACCCGTGCTAACCGAAGCTGAAATTAAAGGCTAAGTTCCACCAGAACCTTAATGACTTGGCTTTCTTTGGGACAAATCACGATGGAATCTTGGGACTGGACTTTGTTCCCGCTCCCGGATGTCGGATCTGAACGATTTCGACTAACCCAGACAGGCGGTAGAAACCTTCATAACGGATACGGGTTGATTGGATCTTTTTATTCTGATGGCGATTTTGTTGGCCGTTTTGGCTGGCAGCGAATTTATCCGGACTGGGATGGCAGTCTTAAAAAGATTTTATTTAGCCAGCCGTTTCCCCCCGATCTGCTGAATGCTGGGATTAATACTCGGTATTTAGGGTGCAGCCTGCGATCGCGCCCTGTATTGAATGGGCCGTGGAAATTGTTCTTAGAAGCTGAGATCTTAACTCAATCAGTCCAGTGGGAAACAAGTTGGATTGTAAAAGGAGCCAGTCTAACGCGATCCGGCGATTTTGTTGAGCTAAAGGGGTTTGCCACCCCCACAACGGTTACAACTGGCACAATTGGTTTCTTGCCTTTTACTTTTCGGCCTGTAACGACTCAAGTTTACCAAAACATAGACAGTGGGCGCGAAGCTAACTTAACAATTACCCCGACGGGTGAAATTATTGTAGTGTCAGGAGTCCCACCTTATCGATTGGATATAATTTTTAGGAATAAACTATGACAACTTATTTTTACGGAGCCGCATTGACTGGGGATTTTTGGCGAAGCCGGAATTACGAGCCATTGGTCATTGACCAGGAATCCGCTGCTATCACGTGGGACGCTCAAGGGAAAGAGGATATCCGGGCTTTTTTGGTTCCAGCCGATTTTGTTGACCAAACTTCGGTTACCATCTCTGAATTACAAGTATCATTGACAATTGCTAATGCTCCTAGTGGTTGTCGAGGTGAATTGGTTATTCCCGCCTACGGGGCAACTCGCCCAATTATCTCCCTGGCAGATACAACCGAGGGGTTATTTAATCCTCAAGAAAATTCAATTTTAAGATTTCGATTGGTTCAGGGGGTTTTCTACTGGGAAAGCGACAAGGATGCACGGGCTTATTCCTTGGCCGATACGTCTCCAGTAGTGTTTGAAGTAGACCCTGTTAACGGCATTGATTCGGAAAGTAGTCCGATCAAGCAGTCTCTTCCTTATACAATTGGTTTAATTAAAAGATTTGTTCCTTTTAGCAGAATCCAGCCAGCACAAGATGCTTCTTGGTCGGGAGATAGATTTTTCGCCGTTGAAATTCGCTTGCATCCTGGAACTTACAATTCTTCAAATTTTTTTCAATATTTTCAGGATTATGGAATCAAAATAGTCGGGCTAGGTTTGACACCTGCAGAGGTGGAGGTTTTTGCTAATAATTCAACATCCGCATTTGTTGTCACGGCTTGTAGCGATATTTCGTTTGAGAATTTGCGGATTAGTTCAGTGAAAGCAGCTTTTAACATCCTGAATTCGGATTACGTCCACGCGAAAAATATTGAGTTTGTTTTTCGATCAGGAACACCTAATTGTTTTTATGTAACCTTGTTGTCCAATCTTAAATTATCAGGGACGATGCGAATAGTGTCGAGACTTGGACGATTTGTGAATTGCAATTCAAAATCAACAGTTAGAGGGAGCGCTGTCATTCAGGGTGATGGGTTAAATCCGATTGAATTTGTTGATTCTTTTGTGCTGGCGGAGGAAGATGGAGATGTCTATCTGGATAATTTGACTTTTGAAGAAAACACTACAGCGACCGGACTAGCGTTGATTGCTAAAGATAAAAGCATTGTCAAACTCCCTTTACTGCCTGGATTAACTTATGCATGATTCATTTATTTAGCATGCTTTATTGCTTTTACATTCAAGTAGCACACTAACATTGACTTGGCGCGGTTTTATGAGTTCTGCAGGACAAGCCTTTATCTCTTATTCTCGACTAGATACATTGATAGTTCAATCTAAAATAATTCCGCTATTTTTGGAGTGGGGGATTGATTATTGGATCGATATTGAGGGAATTCCTTTAGGGCGAAATTGGAAAGAATTCATCCAAGTTGTTCTGAGTCGGGATTGTGGCGCTTTTGTGGCTGTCATATCTGAAAATTTTTTAAAAAGCAAACCTTGCTTGACTGAGGTGCAGTTTGCCTTTAAGCTTGAATTACCAGTTTTTCCCGTGTTAATTGGAGTTGAGCCGACTGACTTACCAAAATCCCTAAAGGTAAAGGATATTAACTGTAGTAGCAAAATTGATGCAGCGTTCGCGCTAGCAGTTCAAAATACATTGTTACTTCAGACAGTATTAGAGATTAAGCCTATAGCTAGTCTTACTTTGTATTCTGCGGAAAAAGGATGCCTTTCTGAAAGATTTCTATCTAGACAACAGTATTTGTTGGGGCGTGCCTTTGGGATAGATAATAATCTTACCAGAATATCAATAATAGGGGATGCTTCTATATCCCGCCAGCACTTGAAGCTGACCAGGCGGGCTGGAGCTTATTACGTCCAAGATTTGTATTCCAAGTTTGGCGTTTTCAAAGGTTGTCACCTGAAAGGGCTTAATGCGACTGGAGGGAGTAAATTAAACCCAGACGAAGAGTATCGTCTGGGTAAGCTGGACATCTTAAAAATCTCCCCTTCTACATTTTTAATTTATGAGTTGATTGAGGACTCCTTTCAAGATCCGTTTGCGACGGCATCAGATTGATTCTCATGCCAACCGTCTAACTTGTGCCTTTCCCAGTCAGTAGGTTTTATAGTTTTCTTTTTTAGCAAGCCATTCTCGACCTTATATATTTGCATTTGGACTAGCCTTATGAACGATAAATTAATTCTATTCGCAAAAGTTTCTGCGTTCATCTTTCTTTGGAATTCAAGGGACTGTGTAGATTTGTCGGAACTAGCCGAACAGTTGATGGCTCTCGCCATTGAAGCCAGGAAGGTCGCTAATGATTGCGGTCAGGAGACGGCTCAAGTCTGTTCATCGAAAATCTTGGAGAGTTAGGGGTGACTGGAGAAGAGGGGGAATACCCCCCATAGAAGTTTACAATTAACCCACCGGAGGCAGATATTTATAGCATGGGCTGGGGATGGGGATTCAGGGTAACGAACTCAGTTGCTAGAGAGTTCACCAGTTAGGTTGAATTGATT